>CAZUCH010000204.1:0-6031 GCA_964619045.1 uncultured Planctomycetales bacterium
GAGCGTGAAACCCGTAAGTCCTTTCGCATCAACGAGGACGGGGTTTTCGGTAGGCACAACGCCGAGACTGCGCGGAACCCAGGCAGGCGCCGCCAGATTGCCTTGCGGGGCTCTGCGGCGTTCAGGTTCGCCACGAAACTACGAGATTCGTCCAGCCAACGTGAGGCCGCCTCGCGCTGCTGCGGATTATCTTGTAGTATCGCTCGATTTCTTATTGCTACCGCCTATTATTAGTGATAGGAGTCGGGCCGCGAGGCGGTCTCAGAATGGGGCGTGAACCTGAGTGCCAGGTCAGCGCCGTGAACCATGGCAGTAGTTTGAGGTGCCTGAGGATGTTAACTGTCGGTAGCTGCATCTGTTATGCTAATCACGTTCATGGCGGGCCGCGCGATCTAGCAAGACGCGTAGCGGGCGCGGCAACGTGTGGAGGAGACCATGCTTAAGGACCATCCAGACAAGATCGAGCAAGATGACGGGCACACTACGTGCAGACCATCGGCATGCGGGCCACAAGATATCGGAGACGGGGTGTTCCGGATCTCTCACCTGAAGATACTCGATGAACATGGGACCTTGGACGAGGAGCGTGAGCCCGACCTGGATACCGAGGGGCTCACTCGGCTGTACCGGGCGATGGTTCTGGCCCGGACGGTGGACGATCGGATGTTGAAGTTGCAGCGTCAGGGTCGCATCGGAACCTTCCCGCCTTGCGCGGGACAGGAGGCGGCATCCTGCGCCCCCGCGCTGGCCATGAACGAGAGAGACTGGTTTGTAGGATCCTTCCGCGAATTGGGTGGTCGCTTGATGCGGGGTGAGCCCATCGAGAATGTGCTCCTCTACTACAACGGGTATGAGGAAGGGAATGTGTTTCCTGGGGGCGACCGAACGCTGCCCATACCGGTCATCATCGCGTCGCAAACGTTGCACGCGGTAGGCATAGCTCATGCGATGAAGATCCGCGGCGAAACGGATTCGGCTGTCGTGTGTTTCTTGGGCGACGGCGCGACTTCAGAGGGCGACTTTCACGAGGCGCTCAATTTCGCGACGGTGTGGCAAGCACCGGTGGTCTTCATCTGCCAGAACAACGGATGGGCGATTTCGGTGCCGCGTTCGAAGCAGTCGCACTCCCGGACGCTGGCCCAGAAGGCGATTGCCTATGACATGCCGGGGATTCAGGTGGATGGCAACGATGCCCTGGCCATGTACCAGGCAACAAAGGAAGCCCTCGACCGTGCCCGAGCCGGGGAGGGCCCGACGCTCATCGAGGCCGTCACCTACAGGCTGCGGATGCACACCACCGCGGACGATCCGAGCAAATATCGCCCGGATGACGAGGTTCTGCTCTGGGAGAGCCGCGATCCGCTGACGCGTTTCAGGAAATACCTGGAAGCGAAGCGGGTATGGAACGACGAGAAACAAGCGGCGCTTGAGGCGGAGCTCAAACAGCAGGTCGAAGACGCGGTCGTAGCTTTCGAGGCCAGGCCCGAATGCAAGCCCGATGCGCCGTTCGATCACATCTTCGGAACCAAGCATGCCAGGATCGAGAAGCAGAGAGCCGAGTTCCTGGCCAACCTTGAGAAGGAGCGGGCCGATGGCTAAGCGCAATATGGTGCAGGCAATCAACCTGGCACTCGACCAGGAAATGGCGAAGGACGAAAGCGTCGTCGCGCTCGGGCAAGACATCGGTCTCAACGGCGGCGTGTTCCGCGTGACCGAAGGCCTCCTCGACAAGTACGGCGAGGATCGCGTGATCGACACGCCGCTGGCCGAGTCAGGCATCCTCGGCACGTCGATCGGCATGGCCATTGCGGGGTTGAAGCCTGTGGCGGAAATGCAGTTCTCCGGGTTCTCCTACCTGGCGCTGGGGCAGCTCGAGGGGCACGCCGCTCGGTATCGGTCGCGAACGCAGGGCAAGTTCACCGTGCCGCTGGTGATGCGCATGCCGTATGGCGGCGGTGTTCGCGCCCTGGAGCATCACTCCGAAAGTCATGAGGCGACCTTTGCCCACATACCGGGCGTGAAGGTCGTCATACCGTCGGGCCCGCGTAACGCCCGGGCACTGCTGGTAGCCGCGATTCGCGACCCCGATCCGGTCGTATTCATGGAGCCGAAGCGCTCCTACCGGGCGTTTCGCGAGGAAGTTGGCGACGAAGAGGATGTCATGGAGATCGGCAAGGCCGAGGTCGTGCAGGAAGGCACCGACCTGACGGTGATTTCCTGGGGGGCGATGATGCGACCGACCTTGCAAGCCGTCGCGGAGAGCCAGGAGCAGCGCGGCACAAGCATCGAGTTGATCGACCTCCTGACGATCTCGCCGATGGACACGGACACAATCGTGGCCTCGGTCGAGAAGACCGGGAGGTGTGTGGTCGTGCAGGAAGCTCCGTACACGATGGGACCGGCATCGGAGATCATCGCCACGATCAACGACAACGTCCTGATGTACCTGGAGGCGCCTGTGCGGCGCGTGACGGCGTATGACGTGACCAACCCATACTTTGGTCGCGAGAACTGGTATTTGCCGTCGGTGAAGCGGATCCGCGGGGCTATCGACGAGACGGTCGATTTCTAGGAGACGGCTGTGTACGAATTCAAGCTGCCCGATCTGGGCGAGGGTATACACGAAGGCGAGATTCTCAAGTGGCACGTCGAGCCCGGCGCGACCATCAAAGAAGACGAACCGCTGGTCGATGTCGAGACCGACAAGGCTGCGTTGACGATCCCGTCGCCGCGCGGCGGGACGGTTGTGTCGATATCCGGCGCTGTTGGCGAGACTGTGTTCGTCGGCAACGTCATCGTCGTGATCGACGACGGCTCCGGCCCTATGGCTGAGCCCGTGGCGGCGGCTGTGGGCGCGGCGGCCCGCGAGGTCACCGCATCTGAAGCGAAGTCGCCCGCCGCATCGGTGGGCGGCAACGGGTCTCCTCCGCCGACCGCCGCCTGGGGGCGGGTCGTGGCGGCGCCGGCGACGCGGCGTCTGGCTCGCGAAGTTGGTATTGACATTAGTCAGGTTCCGCCGACGGGGCCTGCCGGGCGCGTGACGCCTGATGATGTCAGGCGATTTTCAGACGGCGGCACGCCTGAGGAAGCGGCACGCTCCGAGGCCGCGAGACCGGCGGAGCACGTCGCATTCGAGTTTGATTCGTCGGGCAAGACCGCGATCCCGTTTCTCGAGATCGAGCCGTTGCCGGACTTCTCGCAGTGGGGTCCGGTCGAAACCGAGGACGTGCGGTCCATTCGCCGGAAGGTGGCCCGCAAGATGGTCACGTCGATGACGCTTGTGCCGCACGTCGCCCACATGGACGAGGCCGATGTGACGTTGCTGGAGGAGTTCCGTCGCCGCGAGCGCGAGCGGCGGGTCGGCGAGCCCGGCGGGCGGTTGACGCTGTTGGCGTTCGTCATCAAGGCGGTTACGGCGGGGCTCAAGGAGTTTCCCGTCTTCAACGCCAGCCTCGACTTCGTCAAGGAGCAGATCGTCTACAAGAAGTACTACAACGTGGGCGTGGCGGTCGACACCGATCGCGGTTTGATCGTGCCCGTCATCCGCGACACCGATCGCAAGAGCATCCTTCAGATTTCCGCGGACATCGAGGAGGTTGCCGAGAAGGCGCGCAGTGGGCAACTCGAGGCGGCCGACCTGCGCGGCGGCACGATCACGATCACCAACGTCGGCTCATTCGGTGGAACTTCAATGGTACCGACGATCAACTATCCCGAAGCGGCCATCCTTGGAATGGCGCGGGTGCAGGAGAAGCCCGTCGTAAGGGATGGGAATATCGTTGTGCGGAAGATGCTGCCGATCACGTTGGCCTTTGACCATCGCATCGCCGATGGTGTGGCGGCGGCGAAGTTCGCCAGCGGCATCATGCGGCGACTGTCCGATCCCAATCTGCTGATGCTCGAAACGTAATGGACGCCACTGGTAACTATCGCATCTATCCGGAGAGACTGTCATGGTGATGGGAAGCTTGCGTCAAGAGGCAGAGGTCGTCGTCATCGGGGCGGGTCCGGGTGGATACGTCGCTGCTCTACGCGCCGCCGATCTGGGCAAGGAAGTGATGCTCATCGAGGAGCGCGATCGGCTGGGCGGCGTGTGTCTGACGGAGGGCTGCATCCCCTCCAAGACGCTGATTCACGTCGTCGGACTGGCCGCCGCCGCCCGCGACGCGTCCAAGGCCGGCCTGACCTTCGACAATCTGACCATCGACCCGAAGGGTCTGCGGGAATGGACGGAATCCGTCGTCGAGGGACTCACGAAGGGAATCGGCGGGCTGCTCAAGCGGCGCGGCGTCGAGGTCATCCATGGCCGGGCCCGGTTCGATGGCCCGAAGACGCTGGCCATCGAAGGGTCGGATGTTTCCGGCGTCGATTTTCGGAACTGCATCATCGCGACGGGCTCGCGAATCAATGAGCTGCCGCCCGGCTACGACTTTCCCATGTGGACATCGGCGGAGGCACTGAAGGTGCCCGAAATCCCAGAGCGGCTGCTGGTCGTCGGCGGCGGGTACATCGGAATGGAACTGGGCCAGGTATATGCCGGCTTGGGGTCGCGCGTGACGACCGTTGAGTTGTTCCCGCGGCTGCTCGCCGGCGCGGACGACGATCTTGTCGACGTGGTCGTCAAGAACTGCGAGCGACAGTTCGAGGCGATTCAGCTCGACTCGAAGGTCGTCGGCGTCGAGAAGACCGCGTCCGGCTTCGCAGTCACGATCGACCATAAGGGCGACAAGCACACCGAGGAGTTCAACCAGGTTCTGGTCGCGATCGGGCGGAGACCCAACACGGACAAGCTGGGCCTGGACACCGCCGGCATCGTGCCGAACGACCGCGGGTTGATCGAGGTGAGTGCCGAGGGGCGGACGAATGTGCCACACATTTACGCCATCGGCGACGTGACGCCGGGACCGGCGCTGGCGCACAAGGCGAGCCGCGAAGCGAAAGTCGTGGCGGAGGTGATCGCCGGGCAGCCGTCGGCGTTTGATAACTCCGCGATCCCGGCTGTTGTGTTCACGGACCCTGAACTGGCCTGGGCGGGCCTGACCGAACGCGAGGCGAAGGAGAAGGGAATCAACGTGGGCGTCGGGCGGTTTCCACTGAAGGCGCTGGGCCGCGCGCGTACGATGGGACGGACCGACGGACTGGCGAAGATCATCTTCGATCCGGACTCGAAACTCGTGCTCGGCGTCGGCATGGTGGGCTCGCACGCGTCGGAGCTGATTGCCGAAGGCACGCTCGCGCTGGAGATGGGTGCGACCCTTGAGGATCTGATGGTCACGATCCACCCGCATCCGACGCTCTCGGAGGCGATTCTCGAGGCGGCCGAGGTCGCCGCCGGCTCGGCCGTTCATGTCCCCCCGACGAAGAGTAAGCCGTGAGAAGCTCGTCCTTCCCAACCTACAGCTATGACGACGATCTGATCGCGGCGGCACGTCGCGACGGTCGGGCGCGCGTGCGCGTCTATCGCCTGACATCGCCGGCGGTCGTGCTCGGATCGGGCAGTCGGCCCGAGGTGGAGGTGAATCTCGACGCTTGTGCCGATGATGGGGTGCCCATCCTGCGGCGTCGCGGTGGCGGCTGCGCGGTTCTTCTCGACCCCGGAAACGTTATCGTCTCCGTCGTTGCCGGCGGATTACCATTCGGTCATCATCAACGACACTTCGACACGCTCACAGCCTGGTTAATCGAGGGGCTGGACCGGATCGGCGTGCATGGTGTCCGGCAGGCGGGCATCTGCGATTATGTACTCGATGATCGGAAGATCGGCGGCGCCTGTCTGCATCGGTCTCGCGATCTGCTCTACTACTCGACGACGCTCCTGGTCGATCCCGACAGGGGCGGCGTCATGCGGTACTTGAGACACCCGCCACGCGAGCCGGACTACCGCGGCGGCCGCGGTCATGCGGCTTTCATAGGTTCCCTATCATTATCTGCTGTCGGCGAGGGCGGCGTCCCAGCGTGGCTGCTTGATCCGGAGCCCGTCGCAGCACGCCTGCGCCGGAAGCTCACCCCACCCGATCTAGCCACGATGGTC
>CAZUCH010000205.1:0-6025 GCA_964619045.1 uncultured Planctomycetales bacterium
AGTACACGCCGGCGTAAGCCAGAATCATGACCGGGATGACTTGTATCCAGAACGCGCCCAGCAAGATGGACGACGAGTAGAACAACTGTCCATACAGGACCTGCACGAACAACAGCGGCGGGATTCCCAGCGTCACGATGTACGAGACTCCCAGCGGCAGCCCCGCCCCGAAGAAACGCGCCACGGACTGGTGCTCTGGCGTTCGCCGTAGCCGCGACCAAAGCAGCAACGCTCCGCCGCCGATGGTGAAGTGTACGGCACTGAAGTGCAGTGTCAATGTCAAGTAGGTCAGAGCCTGGAGAATCCAGACCGGCACTGGGTAGCCCATCGGGTCCGGCGCCGGCAACGGAATGGCCGAGTCAAGCTGCCCGAGAATGATGCTCAGAGTGTAGTTCATCGTTTGCCCTCCTGAGCACTCGCAGCCGATGGCGAATACTGGTCGGCGCTGACCAATCCAGCTACGGACTCTGGAGCCTCTTGCAGGGACACCAAGTACTTCGCCAAGGCCGCGCGATCGATGGCGTCGCCCTGGAACGGGGGCATCACGCCGCCTTCGTCCATGCGGGTTAGCCAGTCGCGGCCGAACTCAGCCGTCCAGTCGCGCGTGCGCTGAACCAACGAGCGGTAGCCGTCGGTCGTGTGGCAATTGGCGCATTGAAGCCGAAACAGCCACTCGCCGTGCTCTCGGCCGCCGGCTTCGACACCCGGATGCCATTTGGCCTTGTCGAGGTACGGCGCCGACATGTAATCCGCGTCGGCCGCGTTGTCGGCCCACAGCGAGTTGGAATACAACACGCCGTGAACCACGTACGGCTTGCGAGCCATTTCGCGGAAAAACTCGGCCCCCAGGACGCCGAATTGCGCGATCAGGAACAGCGCAATGGCACCGAGGGTTGTGACGACCCGCGGCCGAGCGGCCATGAACAGTGTACCGGTGATGATCAGCAGCCCTGACAAGAACGTCAGCAGCAGGTGGCGCGAGATAACCTCGAGGTTACCGCCGCCAACCCCCGCGACGCCGCGCTTGGCCATCGCAACGGTGTTGTCCGGCAGCGTCCCCCAGTACCACCACATCAGCAGCGGCACGAACAGGGCGGCCGGAATGACCCACTTGGCGCTGAATCGGATCACGCGTTCCTTGAGGTCACCGTCGGCGATGCGCGAGCCGACAATGATGCCGAACAGGCCGCCGATCAGGAACATCACCAGCGTACGAATCAGCAAGGACGGCACATAGCCGGGGTTGAAGAAGCCGGCCGCTATGTCGCCGTTCTCCAGTGTCCATCCGCCGGGCGTCAACATGAACGCCAGGATGCCATTGATGACGAACAGCGAGCCCCAGGCGATTACGAAGTAGGCCCCGGCCAGGAAGGTCTGCATGGCGCGCGAGTTGGTCCGCCAGCCGTAGTAGTACAGATAGAGGACGGTCAACTCGCCGAGGAACATGACCCACTCGATCGCCCAGGCGAAGACGAACTGGTGAATCAGGAGGCTGGTCGCCTCGGCATTGGCCAGTTGGATGGCGAACCAGATACCAACGCCGGTCACGGCTCCGAAGACAGTAGTATAGACCAGGAAATACGTGGCATACTTGTGTAGATATTCACGTATGCGCTCGCCGGCCGGCTGCCGGTTAGACCACAGCTCGGCGACGAACAGGAAAGCTCCGCCGCCGATCGCCAGATGCGAGATTAGAATGTGGATGATGGCGATGATGGCCACCACCAAGCCGCTACCCAGGAAGGGCACGTCCCAAACCGGATATTCCATGACAAGCTCCTCCAAGCGTGGGAGTCGTTGTTGATCGTCAGGACAGCCAGCCCCAGATCGTCAGGACAATCAAACCCAGCAGTGCCACGATTCCGATCCCCGTGACCAGCCGTCCGCGCCAATCCGCCGGAGTCGCGCGGTCGATGAATGGTACGATCACTACCAGGATCGGCGCCAGGGCCAAGAACAGAATGCCGACCATTTCCATATCGCCGGGGAACAGCTTCAAGAGCTGGAACTGTGAGAGAAAATACCATTCGGGCTTGATGCCGGCGGGCGCCGGCGCGAAGGGATCGGCCTCGGGCATCAGAGCACGCGGCCACAATGTCGCCAGGGCCACCAGCAAGCCACTCAACAGCAGCCAGATCGGAATCTCGGCGAACAGAAACTCGCTGAAGAACTTGTGGTACCGCCGCTCGCCCGCGGGCCGCCGAGCAAACGAATCCGGCTCACTGATCCCCTGTATCTGCACGAACAGCAGATGCACGCCGATCAACCCCAACATAACCAACGGCAACACCACGACGTGCAAGGCGTAGAACCGCCCGATGGTGGCAACGGTCACGTCCGAACCGCCGCGCGCTAGAGTTGCCAGCCAGACCCCCACAGGCGGGATCTTCTCGGCCTCGGACATCCCGACGCGCGTGGCGAAGAACGACAGCTCGTCCCACGGCAATAGGTAGCCCGAAAACCCGAACAGCATCGTCAGGCCGATCAAGGCCATGCCCGTAAGCCAGGTCAGTTCGCGCGGCGGGCGATAGGCCTTCATGAAGAACGCGCTGAAGGCGTGCATGAACACCGTCAGCACCATCAGATTGGCCGACCAGTGATGGACACTGCGAATGACGCCGCCGAACGGGATCTCCATCGTGATAATCTGAACGGACGACCAGGGCTGGCCGGGGCGATAGTAGATCATCAGCAGTATGCCGCTGATGATCTGCACGCCCAGGAAGAACAAGGCGATGCCGCCCAGGTTATACCACACGGATGCCCGGTGTTGAGGCACGGTCTTGTTCGCCAGGTGATCCACGATCGGCCAGACCGGATAGCGCTTGAGCAAGCCGCGCGACAAGCCGCCAACAAGCCGGCCGCGGGTCGCAAGTTGCTCTTCAGCCTCAGGGGGAATGGAATGCATCGACATGGCTATGACTCCCTCCCATCCAAGCGGAACACGTACAGCACGCCATCTTCCTCGACGATACCCAACTCCGTCAGGGGCCGCGGCGGCGGGCCGGCGATGTTCTTGCCGTCGAGATCGTAAGTGCCGCCGTGGCAATTGCAGTAGATGCGATCACCCTCGAAAGCCACGTTGCAGCCGGCATGTGTACACTTCGAGTCGAAGGCCTTCAACCGCGCATCACCGTCTCGCAGCACGATCAGACCGCGGTTCCCATAGGCACCATTCTTGCCGGTGCCCGGTGCCGCCACATCCGCCGCCGTGATGCGGTCCACCACGGCCCGACCGTCCTCTCCGAAGACCGGCTTCCCGGGCCGCGGGCTCAGAAAACGGTAGATCGGATACAACCCCGCCGCGATCCATGCCAGGGCAATGGCCCCCAACCCCCAAACAAAACGGCGTCGTGATTTGCTCTTGGGCACGTCCTGATCTGTCACAATCAAGCCTCCTGGTTCGTGCGCTGCGGCCTGGCCACCGCCGGCCGTTGATGCTCTGAGTTCGTCACAGTTCCCATTCAGCTACCGCACACCTCAACCTAATCCAACGTCCAGCGCCATCATGATTGCGAAACCCGCCATTGCCCCCACGGTCGCGAAGTCGCTGTAGCCATCCCGCTGCGATTCCGGAATCAGCTCCTCGACCACCACGAAGATCATCGCCCCGGCGGCGAAGGCCAGCCCGTACGGCAAAATCGCCTGCATACTCACAACGGCCAGCGCCCCCAGAACGCCCGCGATGGGCTCCACGATGCCCGAGGCCTGACCAAACATGAATGCCTTGAAGCGACCCATCCCCTCGCGACGCAGCGGCATGGCCACCGCCAACCCCTCTGGGAAGTTCTGCAAGCCAATACCGATCGCCAACGCGATGCCACCCATCATCAACTCGCGAGCCATGGCCGGATCGGTAGCGTGAGCCACCGCCCCGAACGCCACGCCCACGGCCAACCCCTCCGGAATATTGTGCAGCGTAATCGCCAACACCAGCAGCGTACTGCGCTGCCACGAAGTCTTGATACCCTCGGCCTCGCCGCGTTCCAAACCCAGGTGCAAGTGCGGCAGAATTTTGTCAATCACGTACAGGAACAGCCCGCCCCCCAGGAATCCGATCGTCGCCGGAATCCAACTCCCGTCCGACATCTCGATCGCGGGCGCCAGCAGCGACCAGAAACTGGCGGCGATCATCACGCCCGCCGCCAACCCCAGCATCCCGTCCAGGATCCGCTTGTTAATGTTCTTGGCAAACAGAACCGGGGCCGCGCCCGCCGCCGTCACAAACCATGTGAACAGCGTGGCCAGCAACGCCTGCATGACCGGCGGATACTGCCCCATGAATTCCTGCAAGTACTCTTGCACTGCTTAACTCGATTCACCCCACCAACGGCCCGTTGGCCGCCATCCTCTGACCGAAAGTAACCGCCTAGTCACCGCGGGCACCATCGCGCCTGGCCGGCCGACGCGGCATGAAGTTTTTCTTGAGCGCGCCGCACACCGGGCACGCGAAGGTCTCGGGAACATCCTCGAACGGCGTACCCGGCTGAACGCCGAAGACCGGGAACCCCCGCTCGGGGTCATACTCCCAGCCGCACATCGAGCAGATATGCTTCTCCATGCTGGTTCTCCTGAAACCCTGTGCATAGCCCGCGCGGCCGGCCAGATATGCCCACGACCAACAGTCAACCGCAGTTGCGGAAGACTCGACGAGGATCAGTAGCGCTCCACGTGGTACGTGCCCGGCGTCTTACGCTTGTGCTCCGTATAGCCGGCCTCCTGAATGATCTTCTCCATCGACTCGATCATCAGCGGATGGCCACACAAAAATACACGCGTGTTCTCGGGCGTCGGCCGCATGCCCCAGGCCTGCTCGACCAGGCCGGCATTCCAAGCGTCCTGCACAAACCCGACGCGCCCGGCCCAGGCCACCGGCTCATCCTCCGGATTGCTCACGACCGGGATATACGTGAACCCGTGGCTGACGCGCTCGAGCATCACCAGCTCGCCGTGATATCCCAAATCCCAGGAGTGATACGCGCCGTGCAGTACGGCGAAGTGCCGCCGGTGCTCGCTGGTCAACTCCGAACGGATCATGCTCATGTAAGGAGCCAGCCCCGTACCCGTCGCCACCATGATTACGTTCTGCTCGGCCGGCACACCGTCCAGCGTAAAGTAACCCGAGCACTTCCCGGACATCCACAACCGGTCGCCGATGTTCAGATTGAACAGCCGGGGCGTCAGCTCCCCCGAACGCACTATCGAAATATAGAACTCCAGGTATTCACTCGCAACCGACGCCGAGCTGACCGAATACGCGCGCCTGATGAGCTTGTCCGGGTCGATTGCCTTGGCATCCGGCTCGGAAGTGGCGCAACGCCCCGCCGAGCCCGGCAAGGCCAACACCGTGAACTGCCCGGGCGTGAACTCGGACAACTCCCAGCCGTCGGGAGCGACCCGGATGGTCATCAGTCCCGGGGCGTGTTCGATTCTGTGAGTAACGATCGCATTGAGTTCCGGCTGCGCCATTGCCATTCACCTCTGGGTACCCGCCAAACGCGTTCGGGAGACGCCGCTGTTACCAGTTTTCCGCCAACAGCTCGAAATGCGCCTGCGGGTGAGCACACGCCGCACAGACGCCCGGGGCTTCCTCACCTTCGTGAAGATACCCGCAGTTGCGGCAGCGCCAAGTGACCTTGGCGGGCTTCTTGAAGACCGTACCCGCCTCGACATTCGCCAGAAGCCCCAGATAGCGCTTCTCGTGCTGCTTCTCGGCCACGGCTATGGCCTCGAAGACCGCCGCGATCGACGTGAAGCCCTCTTCGCGGGCGATGTTGGCGAACTCCGGGTACATGCACTCCCACTCTTCGTGCTCACCGGCGGCGGCGGCCTTGAGATTCTCAGCGGTGCTCCCAACTACCCCGGCCGGGAAGGTCGCCGTGACCTCCAGGTCGCCACCTTTCAGGAACTTGAACAGCCGCTTGGCGTGCTCCTTCTCCTGATCGGCGGTCTCAATGAAGACGTCGGCGATCTGAACGAAGCCGTCCTTCTTCGCTCGACTCGCGTAGTAGGTGTAACGGTTGCG
>CAZUCH010000206.1:0-6020 GCA_964619045.1 uncultured Planctomycetales bacterium
GGCAGGATGCCGGTGCCACATGAGTTGTGGGATAGGCTCTAAGCGGCCGTGGCGGTCACCACCAGCGCGGCAGCGGCAGCCCAGGCCCATCGTCCACGCGCGCCACGGCGAACTCCGCGCCGTATATTCCGGCCAAACGCTCCGGCGTCAGCACTTCGCCGGCCGGGCCGTCCGCCACGAGCCGCCCGTCGCGCAGCGCGAGCACTCGCTGGTCCAAGGCGGCGGGCAGTTGCAGATCATGGCTGACCAGCACCAAGCCGCGCCCGGAACCATGCCAGTCGCGGAGTATGCCGAGCAATTCCAGACGATAGGCCGGGTCGAGGGCCGAAGTGGGCTCGTCCAGCAGCAGCAGGTGTGGATCCTGGGCGATGGCGGCGGCGATGAGCGTCTTCTGCCGCTCGCCGCCGCTGATCGCGTCCAATGTTCGGTCGCGTAACGCACGGAGCCCGCAGCGTTCCAGAGCGTGATCGACGGCGACATGATCGACGGCTGTAAGCGGACCCAGTCGTGGCGCATACGGGAAACGACCGCCGGCTACAACATCGCGGACGCTGAAGGCCGGCACCAACTCGGCACTCTGTGGCACATACGCCGCGAACCGGCCGCGCACCCGTGACGGCAACTTGTGCACCGCGCGCCCATTCAGCCGCAATGTGCCACACGCGGGGGGTAGCAGACCGAGCAGTGCCAGCAGCAGCGTCGTCTTGCCCGCGCCGTTGGGGCCGACGATCGACACGCACTCGCCCGCACCGATGGTGAGATTCACCTCGGCGATCGCCGGACGGCCGCCGCGATGCACACCCAAGTCGCGGCATTCGATCCGCCAATCCGAACCGGGGGGCATTGGATTACTCATCGTGCTGGCCCGCTATTGCTTGGCACAAGGCCTCGAATGTCCGGCCGATGCGCGGCCCCAGTATGAAGTGCGAGGGGTCGACCAGCACGTGTACTCTCCCGGCGGCGACGGCCTTGAGCGGACCGACCTTGGCCCACACGCGGCGGGCGTCAATATCGCCGGCTGATCGACCATTCGCGTCGGGGGCCAGCTCGATGATGACGTCGGGATCGGCGTGGAGGATGAACTCGAGGGCCACCGGCGCGAACGGCCGACCGCCGGCTTCGACGGCGTTCGTGTGACCGGCCAGTCGCAGGAGGTCGTCGTAGAACGAGCCCGGACCAGCGGCCGTGATTTGAGTGGGCGGGTCCGGTAGGGGGGCAGTCACAATCAGCACGCGTGCCGGCTCTCTCTCGGCACAGCGTGCCGCGATGCCGTCCAATTCGGCACGGATATCAGCCGCCAAGAGCCGCGCACGTTCTTGCCGGCCGCTCAGCTCACCGACGCGAGCGATCGAGGTGAACAGATCGCCCAGCGTGTCGTCGGGCAGCGACTCCTGCCGCAATCCCAGACGACTGAGACGCTCGCTAATCGCCCGGCTGGTGCCCGCGACCAGCACCAGGTCGGGGTCCAGTTCCAGCAGAGCTTCGACGTTGAGATCGTTCAGCGCGCCTATCGAAGGCACGGCCTTCACCGCCGGAGGATACGTGCAATAGCGTGTGCGCCCTACCAGGCGGTCGGTCAGCCCCAGTGCGCAGCATATCTCGGTGACGTTCGGGGCGGCGCTGAGCAGCCGCTGCGCGCGGGCTGGTTGCGATGCCGATGTCCGCGCGGCGGGTTCGCACCCCGCCACAGGCAGCAGGGCGGCGATGAGCAGTAGTCGGCGGCATGCCGATCTCATCGCGGGTCATCCGGTGCGCCGGGGGGCATCAGTTGCTCGATGCGCCCGGCGAGCATGGCCGACTCCACCTCGCTGTTCCAGGAAGGACTGTCGCCGAAGATGTCGAGCACCAGTCGTCGCCAGTGAATCAGCACACCGATTTCGGTCCAGCAACCGTCGTCGCCGCAGTCGAATGACTTGGCCGCCGGCGGCTTGAATGCGTCGTACGCCTGCCGCGCTCGATCTGGCGACTCGAACGCGAGGCATCGCACGGTCAACCTTCGTCCCGGACGCTGCTGATGGGTGTACACCGCCAGCCAAACGCGTGTGGGTTCCAGTGCGGCCCACGTCTTGGCGTCGTCGCCCAGAGCGGGGGCGGCCTCGTCGAACGTTCCGGCCCATACCTCGCCGTCGAGTTCCCATGGCGCGGCCGACGCCGCGGGCGGGAATGCATCGACAAGTGACGCTCGCTTGCCGGCACACCCGACCGTTGACAGCAACGCCGCCGTCGCCAGGAGCGTCGCGCCGGTCGCCGCGCGCCGGCCGGCGGGCGTATTGGCCCATGGTCGGCTCATAAGGCGAACCCATCCTGCAAGAACGGGTTGCTGGCTCGTTCGATCGCGATTGTCGAGGTCGGTCCGTGTCCGGAGTAGACGACCGTGTCGTCGGGCAGCGTCAGCAAGTGCCGGCGAATGTTCTCCAGCAGCAGCGGTCCCGAGCTGCCGGGGAAGTCGGTGCGGCCGATGCTGCCGGCGAACAGCGCGTCGCCGACGATTACGACGCCGGCCTCCTGGCAGTAGAACGCCAGCCCTCCCGGCGAGTGGCCGGCCACGTCGAGAACCTTCCATGGCAGCGTGCCCAGAGTGAGCTCGTCGCCGTGTTCGAGCAATCGGCTTGCGGGCGGGGTGACCACCTCGAGCCCGATCTGGCGCGAGAGGTTGGTGACCGGATTGGAGAGCATGGACTCTTCGCCGCGCGGTGCCATGAGCTTCACATCCGGCAGTTGCTCGCATAGCGGCTCGACGCCGCCAATGTGGTCGGTATGGACGTGCGTAATCAGAATCGCCTCGGCGGTAAGACCGCGTTCTTTGAGAGCGGCGGCGACTTGCTCATGCTGTGGTGGGAGTCCGGGGTCGATGATCCAGGCCGCCGGGCCGTCATCGGTCCATAGCAGCAGGCAGTTTTCTTGGAACATCGGTTCGACGAGGACGTCGATGTTGAGCGGGCCATGTGTATTCATGGCTGGGATTGTACATGCCACAGCCCGGCGTTCCAATCCGTTCAATATCGCCGGCGTCTGGTCAGGCGCTCGCCAGATGTCGTCCATCCAGGGGTGGTCGAGGGTTGGCTGCTAGCCGCCGACGACGGACCGCCCTCGCGTTCGGAGCCAGATGAAGCCCATGAGGAGCATGCCGATGATGCTGAACGGCAACATGAAATAGAACCATGCATTCCAACCGAGGGCCGTATGCTTGATGGCATAGTCAATCAGCCTCCCGAGTCCGTAGCCGGAAACGGCGGCGCCGAAGTATTGGAAAGAGTCGATGATGCCCGCGGCGAAGCCGGCCATTTTCCTGCCACCGAGGTCCATGGCGGCGGCGGTTCCAAGAATGGAATGTGTGGAGTTACAGGTCACGGAGATGAGCAACATGAGAATGGCGGCGAGGGGAGCGCTGGCGGTGTTGGCGTTGCCGAGGAGGATGGCGGCCGCGAGGATGACGGTCGATTCGAGCGCAAAGAGGGCCATGGCGACGGGGGCGCGTTTGCCCTTGAACAGCGTATCAGAGATGAAGCCGGAGGTGATCGAGCCGATGAAAGCGGAGAGAGGAAGGAGTGCGCCGGTGATGATGACCAGAGTGGACGTTGCAATGTCCAGATCCCATTCCTGATCGAAGTAGACAACCCACCAGTCGAGCTGGGCGGTTCTGACGATGCCCGTGCAGAAGTAGGCACAGGCCGTGATCCAGACCATCTTCTTTCGAATCATGGTGAGGAAGACCGTGGAGATCGAGACGTTCTCGCCGTGCTGCGCGTCGGCCTGTGCCTCGGCGGCGTCATGCTGGACGGCGTATCCTGCCTCTTCGGGTTCGTTGTCGACGATCAGGTACATCAAGATGACCATGGCGGCGACAAAACAGGGCGGAACCCAGAAGAGCCATTGCCATGTGCCGCCGATGACGACTTCTCGACCGAGGATGAGGAATGTGTGGCCGAGCAGGAGCCAGGGGCCGAGGGCGTTGATGGATATCTGGCCGATCTGGATCATTAGGCCGAAGACTCCGGCGAATCGGCCGCGCTCGCTCTTGGCGAACCACGCCGTGTTGACCTTGATCATGCCGGGAGCGCCGAAGGCCTGAGAGTAACCGTCGGCGCCACGGATGATGATGAACAACAAGAGGATGCTGCCTGATCCGACATAGGAGGACAGGCCGAAGAGCAGGTTCAAAACGATGGTGAGGATCGCGCCCAGGGCCATCGCCTGCTTGCCGCCGAGCTTGTCGGTGAAGAGGCCGTTGATGAATTGACCAAACGCGTACGCGAGGTGGCGAGCGCTGTTGATGAGCCCGTACTGGGCGTTGTTGAGGCCGAACTGGTCCATGATGCGCGGCGCCGCAATCGAGAGGTTGTAGCGGCACATGTAGTACGAGGCGTACATCAGGCCGAGCATGAACCAGTTCATGCCGCGTCGCCCACGGAAGCCGGGCGGGTGCTTGAGAATGGGGTCCGATTGGGCGTCGGGCGTTATGTGCCCTTGTGTGCCCGTCGTGGATCGATGTTGTTTAGCCATATTGGCTTGCCTCTGCGCAGTGATGGGGGCCGGTGTCGGCTAACGCATCGTCGTGTAACTCCTCGCACCGACGGCGAAGACCAAGGTCTGCAGAATCAGTCCCGTGGCGTTGAGCGGCAACCAGGTGTGCCACACATCGGCAACACCAACAACCAGTTGGGCAAGGATGAGGGCCGCGTAGAGAATCACGGACCAGCGCCGCATGTTCCAGAATCCGAGCAGGCAAACAGCCGTTGCGGCGAAGGGCGCTATCCAGGGTGCAACGTGTGTGAACGGGGTATACGCATTGTCGAACACGCGGACTGTGAGGGGATAGGGACCAGCAGTGTCGGTTTGCGGCGTTCCCGAGACTTCTCCGGTACTCCTGTCGGTCCTGAGGCCCTTGGGCAGCTTGCGTTTGTTGATGACCCAGTGGTAGAGGGGGGCGTCGCCGGGTTCACCCTCGAACGGCGTGCCTCCCACGGCTTGAAGGGTTGCGGTGTAGGGAGTGCCTTCCCGAGCCGCTGGAAGCGCGTGTGTCTGTATGCTAGGCTCGCCGGGTTCCGCCGACAGGACAGAGATGACGCAGGGCCACTCCGACTTCGCACCGGATGCGTCGGTAACACGCAACCAGACCAGGCTTGCACCCGCCTCAACGGGTGTGCCGTGGATGGTGGCGGCAGACTCGTCATGAGACAATGACAGGCCGTGCGGCATCTTGCCTTCGAAACGAGCCCATTCGTAGGGCGGCAAACCTCCTTCGACGGTGATAGAGGCCTCGTAAGGTCGGTCTTGGACGGCTTCGGGGAACGGTTGGCGCCCCAGCGTCGGGCCCTGCGTCGGCTCCGGGGCGGCAACTTCGAGCACTATTATGCGGGTGTCACTGTGACCGAAGCCTGCCTGGAGCATCCGCCATACATGGGGGAGCATGATGAGCACCATGAGCATGATCAGGTAGGTCAGTCCCGTGACGACGCCGAGTAGCCTTGTGCGGCGGGGGACGGGCGGGGGTGGATTCCCGGTGCGTTCGGGCAGGATCGCGTCATCCAGAGTGAGCTGGGGCTGCCAACACCTCATCTTGGGGGCCGGCACTGCTTGCAGCGTCAGGAGACGATTGGGCTCTTCCGGATGGGGGAACGTGTGGTTGATACCGCCGAACCAGCCTCGGGTGTACAGTTGGTTGCCGTCGAGCAGGAGGATCTTGCGGCCGATCCAGCCATTCCGCGCGAGTATTCTGAGCTGGATGTCGTGTTCATCTGGCTTTCCCGGCAGCGTCCATCGGAATTCGTACATGGGCTCGGCTGTCCTCGCTTAATCGGCGATTGCGCAAGCGCGGACAGGATCGACCGCGAGCCGCTCAGCGTCGTTGGTGACCTCGTAGCCCGCTAGACGGCTGAAAACCGACTGCCGAAACTGCGGCGGCAGCCCCTGGAAGAACCAGTTTCGGCCGCGGCGCGCGCGGTAGCCGGGTTGATGACGAAACACGACCGGCGTGTGCTCGGGTGTGGGGGGGCGTTCACTGTCCTGCATATGGCTCT
>CAZUCH010000207.1:0-5979 GCA_964619045.1 uncultured Planctomycetales bacterium
CATGTGCAGCCCGACGCCTGGAAAGTCCGATCTAAGCTGGTCCGCCGCCAACTCGGCGACACCCCCGCCCAGCCCTAGCGAACACGTACACGATACTGCGACCACAGCTACACACAGACACCAGCGCATCACGATACCTCCAAGATAGCTCGATCAGAGGAGATCAACGGCTTCTTCGTTCCCGCTACGCACGGAGCATCCACCGGGCACGGGCTGGCAGTGGTCCCTGCCGAGCCCGGCGGTTTGCTGTCGCGACCGGCCGCACAAGCCGATCGCCATCCAGCGCGTGGGGCGGGCATTACGTGTCTGGGCGGAACTTCTTCCAGACAGCATCCGCGACCTCGTCCACGTACGCGACGGCCGGTCCGTCGAGCACGCCACCGCGAATCAACCGCGGCACATCCAAACAAGACGCCCGAGAAATGGCTGTAGGCCATCTCCGGCGTCACACGTCGTATCTCGTCTCTGGCCATTGCGTCACGCACCATCGCAATGAACAGCCTCCCCTGCTTCCCCGCTTCGGCTCGTTCGTTGGGCGGAACAACAATCGTTGGCGTAGTCAGGTCAATCAGCGCTCACTCACACTTTTACATTGTATACGACCCCGACGTTTCTGGCCAGCCAATTCTGTAACAACTTGCAACAGCGACCCTTATGCGAATTCGCAACGCCAGCGCCGGCCCTCTCCCGGCCCGGTGCGGGCGTGGTAGAATCGCAGCCGGACACTACAGGCACACAAGCCAGGGACGCTGATGGCGAAACGCGGAGACACTAGACCTACCCGCCGGCGTCGCGGACGAGCTTCGCGGGCGCGCCCGCTGGCCAGAGTGCTGGCGATCGTCGTGCTGCTGGCCGCCGTTGTCGCTGTCACACTTTGGCAATGGTCGCGTTGGAGCCTCACCTGGCAGGTCCGTCAGGGGCTCACGCTGCTGGAGGGTGCCGACACGCCGGCCAAGACCCTCGCGGCGCTGGCGGTGTGGGAGGATCGCACGCGGGACAACTGGGTCGAGCGTGCCGACGAGCTCGTCACGCTGCTATACTCGGAGTATTCGCTGAGCGATCGGCGCGTCCGTTTGATGCTGACACGGATCAGCGGTTCGGACTACGGCGATCGCCTGGAAGACTGGCAGCGCTGGCACGCCACTCGGCGGCGTATCTCCCAGGGGCTCCAGCCGCTGGTGTCGCGTCGTGAGGCGGTTACCCTTGTGCCGCGCTGGAAATCTCCGATTGGATTGACCGCTTGGTTCAGCACGATTCTGCCGCTGGACGGCTACATCTACGTGGCGTCGCTGGGCACGGGTCTGGATTCGCCCGGGGATCAGGCCGACGGCGTGGTGCGTGTCAACGGCGTTGACGGCACGAGCGAGTTATTTTTTGCACCGCCGCCGGAACACCGCGGGCCGCGTGACGTGATCGGTTTGGCGGCCGATGAGGAGGGGCTGTTCGTGGCCGGCCACAACGGCTCGGTCTACGCAATCGGTTTTGACGGCTCGGCGCGCTGGCACATGCATGTCGGCGACCAGATTGTTGCCCCGCCACTGGCCGTGGACACCAATCTTGACGGGGTGACGGACGTGGTTGTCGTAACGCGGGCCGGGAAGGCCGTGGCCCTCAGCGGGCACAGCGGGCGAACCTCCTGGGTAACGACGCTGGCGGCGCCGGCGGCCGATGCGAGCTTGCTGGGCACGACGCTTTGTCTGGGGGCGGTCAGCGACGTGGCGGCGCGCGAGTTGGTCGTGACTCTGCCCACGGGCGATGTGAGCCTACTGGCCGTGCGCGACGGGCGGCTGCTGTGGGGCCGCTTGCTGGCTGCGGGCACGGTCGCCGGTGCGGTCTGCACGGGCCTGGACAATGAGCAGAGCGATGCCGTGAGCAGCCCGGCGGCGTACGTCGCGGACAGCGTGGGTGACGTCTGGGCCCTGGTGGGCGTGCCGGACGACGTGGCGATCGTCGGCTGGCAATCGCTGGCGATTCGGCATGACGAGACGTTGGTCGCTAGCCCGCGGCTCATCGGCCCCGGTCCCGACCAGCCGGCGCTGCTGATTGCCTGCCCGACCGGACACTACAGCGGAAACCGTGGCGCGGTGTGCGTGGCGTCCGCCGAGGGCATCGTTTGGCGACTGGCCGTGGGCGGCGCGATCTGGGGCACCCCGGCGGTGGCCGACTTGAATGGTGATCGCCGTCCGGAGGTGGTCGTGACGTCTATCGAACCTCGCGGCGACGAGGATGTGGGCGGCGCGCTGTCGATCATCTCATCGGCCGGCCACTGCCTGCGCCGCGTGGCGTTCGACGCAGCGCTGGAGTCGTCGCCGGTCGTGGCCGATGTGGACGGCGACGGTTATCTGGAGATTCTTGTGGCCGACCAAGCGGGCTGGTTGCACTGTTACGCGACGGAGCGTTACGGTCCAGTGCTGTGGGGGTCGGCGGGCGGCGACAGTCACAATACGCGTCACCCGGCCAACGCATTCTCGTACGGTCAGGTTCCAGCGGGGTATCAACGGCAGTGGCGACCTGCGCCGTAACCGACCGGCGGTTGTCGTTGGAACAGCACTACCGCGGCCCGGGCTTGGGCGCCGCCGGCGCTTGCGGTTGCTCCTCGACGGTGACGGGCGGGAGCAAGGCCAGCATTCGCTCGTCGGGGGCCATGACGACCTTGTCGCCACGCGCGAGGCCATCCTTGATCTCGACCATGGTGGTGGTGGTGGCCCCGAGCTCAACTTCAACCGGCGCGGCCGTCAGCCCCGAGCGTCTGAAAACGTAGTGTTGGGCACCGCGGGAGTAGACGCACTGCACGGGGACAGCCAGGACGTCGATCAGCTCCTCGATCATTATCTCGATGCTGGCTGAATCGCCGGGCGACAAGTCGGTGTCGGACTCGTCTAGGAGGATCTCGGCGGCATGCTCCTTGAGCTCGGGGTTCCACCAACTGCGCTCGGAATCAGCAAAGTGTGTGACCTTGGTAAGCTTGCCGGTGAATGTGCGGCCGGGTACCGCCGGCACCGTCACGATGCAGGTCATGCCCTCGGCGGTCATGTGGCGGTCGGCCTCGTGGATGCGTGTCGAGACCATCATCTGGCTGGTATCTGGGATTGTGATTAGTGTCTGCCCGGGCTGGACCTGCTCGCCGGCCGCGATGCGGTTGCCACCCCAGCGCCAGCGGTCCTCGGTGCCGCCGTACTGCACGACGCCGTCAACGGGTGCCAGAATCCGGCATTTTTCGAGCTGGGCCTTCATGCGTTCAAAACGCCGCTGGCGAATGCCGAAGGTCTGATCCTGGTTGGCAACGTTGTCCACGCCCTGCTTCTCGCGCGAGGCGGCGCGCTGCGTCTCGCGCCCGAGTTCCTCGCGGGCCTGCTCGACGGCGGAGGTCTTCTGCATGTCGTTCTTGCGGTGCTCGTAGCTCTCGAGTATCGCCTTCTCGAGATCGTGCATCCTCTTGGTCATGGTGAGGCGTTCGATCTCGTCATCCAGCTCGTTCATCTTGGCCTGGGTCACAAAGCCCTTTTCCAGCAGGGGTATGCTGTTTTGCTGCTCTTCCTTGGCCCGTGTAAGCAGCATCTCGGTCTGCTTGATGGCTATGTCGATGGAGGTCTTGCGGTTCTCGAACTCGCCCAGCGTATAGCGATCAAGTTCGAGGATGGCCACTTCCAAGTCGATCTCGGCCTTCTTGATGCGGCTGGCGTTGTCACTGCGTGTGATGGCCAAGGCCTCACGGGCGTTCTCCAGGGCGGCCCCAATCTGGCGCAGCTCGATCTCCTCGGACTCAAGGCGGTCCTTCATCTCGTCGGAGGTGAGTTCAACCAGGAGATCGCCCTTCTTGACCGCGGTGCTCTCTTCGACGACCGACTTAATGGTCAGGCCACGCTGGAATCCCTGGGCTTCAACCTCGCACTTGATCGCGACGGAGTTGACGGGTTTGAGCTCCCCGTCCTCCTTGAGGCTCACATTGAGCGTGGTCGGCTCGACGATGTGGATCGCCGAGTCGTCGCCGCCCGTCCCCCAGGCCTCGAACAGGCCCAGCGAGCGCCCCCCGAAGAACAGCACCGCCACGACGATCACCAAGACGACGCCCATTATCAGCCGACGGCCCCGTTTTGCCTGTCGGGGGGCGACCGAAACGCGGCTTGCGTTGGCGACGGCGACCGTGCTGCTGCTGGTTGTACTCATCAGATCCTGAACCTCTCGAACATCCATGGTTCGACACTGCCGCCCGGAGCGGCGACGCCGAGACTACGCTAGCCCAGCAGGTGGCCGCGAATCTGGTCGGCGTTGCCGAGTAACCACCGTACCTTACGGCCCACCATCTGTAATACGCCAAAACCGGGTAGATTCCCGAAATATCCGCTGGCCGCCACGGGTAAGACCGCCTCGGCGATCAGACCTTCGATCATCAGGTCGGGTACGACACGACGCTGTTCATCGGGGACCTCCTCGACGCTCAGATAGCCCGCCAGGAACCTCCGCATGCGGGTTACGTCGAAGAAATCCGGCCACTGGTCCGGCGTGGAGGTGCCGCGGATTATCGAGAATTGGAGCATCCCGCAAGCGATGTCAATGATGGGCGGTTGAAAGCGGGCAACGTCGAAATCCAGCACGGCGAGGACTTTTGGCCCGCGGTAGAGCAGGTTTCCGGGGTGCCAGTCGCCATGAATGATGCTCGCCGGCCACAGCGAGAAACCGCCCCTTTCGACGGTCTCGCCAGCTTGATCGTACTGGGTGCGTAGCGTCTGGACGAGGCGCAGCAGCTCGGTCTCGTGCCCGGACACGTCGGCGTGCCCCGCTATCACGTTCGGAATCGCGTTCAGACCGGCCCCGACACTCGCAGACCGATGGTAACTGCCGCGGGGCGGAATCCACTCGGTGCCGAAATCCTCGACAGCACGATGGTAGCGGGCCAGCGTGCGGCCGGCGTGGGCCGTCTGCTTCAGCGATTCGTCGTAGCGGCGGCCGTCCAGGTAGGCGAACACCTCATACACATGGCCCCGAAGCTGGAGCATCGTGTTGTCATCATCGCGTGTGCCGATGAGCGCCGGAACGGGAAATCTCTTGCTACGCAGGTGCTGGACCAGTGCGTGGGCAAACGCCACCTTGAAGGGATCGTCTTGCCCCCGTGCCCGGCGTTTGAGCAGATAAACCCCGCGCTCGGTCTCGATGAGCACCTTGGGAGCCCGCCGTGAACCATGAGGAAATTCCTTGGCGCTGGCGACGGTGCCGAGGTGGTAATGGCCAAGGGCTTCCGTGAGTTCGTTGGGCGCCAGGCGGTCGCGCTCGGACGTTGTGTCGCGCATACGCGGTTCGCTCCAGGAACGCAGCCCATCTTCCCCGCCTGGATTATAGCGCGCGATGGCCGAACGGTCAGGTGGCTACCGCAAACAAGACGTCGATTTCAACGCTGGCATTCAGAGGCAACTCGGCCACCCCGACCGCGGCCCGAGCGTGTTTGCCGGCTTCGCCAAAGATGTCAGCCAAGAGGTCGCTGGCGCCGTTGGCGACTTTGTGCTGATCGGTGAAGCCGGCGTTCGAGGCCACGTAGACGACCAGCTTGAGCACGCGGGTGAGACTGTCGATCCCGCTGGCGCCGTCGGCGGCCACGGCCAGGGCATTCAGCGCGCATTGCCGAGCGGCGGCCTGGGCCTCCTCCAGCGTGCGCCCGGACGGTCCGCCAACGCGGCCGGTATAGGCCAGCTTGCCATCGGCGAGCGGGAGTTGTCCGCTGAGCATCAGCAGGTCGTTGTGTCGCAAAGACGCGACATAGGAGCCGACCGGCGTGGCCGCGGGCGGCAGAGTCAGGTTCAAGGCGGCGAGACGTTCACTTGGTTTGCTCATCACTGATCTCCAGATCGGGTTCGGATTACTCCATGGGGCACCAAGCCCATTATCCCACAGACGCTTCAAGCCGCCACCCAAAACGGTCACACTCGTGCCGGGGCGACGTGGCGATGCGAATTGACAGCTTGGGCCGCGAGACATACGATGCGA
>CAZUCH010000208.1:0-5936 GCA_964619045.1 uncultured Planctomycetales bacterium
TACTCGTTCTCCAGTCAGGCCGGTTCCACAGACCAGTCATGACCGGTTGAAAACCGGTCCCACATTCTTCCTTCCGGCGGCGAGACAGCGGTGCCACATTGACTCTGCGCCTGCCACATTACCCCGCTTGTATCAGCGCTTTCGCCGTTTCTTGCGTGTTTTGCGGCCGTTGCCGTTTTCCTCAAACAGGGCGGTGGGGATTTCAGAGGCTTCGTTCTCGGCCACTATCAAGGTGCTGTCATCGCCGTTGAGGGTGGCGGGTCCGTCGCCGGGCTCGGTCTTCTCGAGAGCGACGATTGGCTTGCCGTCCTCATCCAGTTCGACATCCGCCTCGGCTGTGCGTTCCCTGGCCATGTAGCGCAGGTCGCGGGCCAGGCGCTCCTCACTGCCGCCCGTGAGGTTGGCGATCGCCTCCGCAACGTCGGGGATATAGCGGCTGAAGATATCGCGCTTCTGTGATTCGAGCTGCTGTCGGCGCCGGCGCCGCACGTAGGTCGCCAGCTTGCGGCCGCACTCCTGTAGGGCCAGCTTCATCTCTTTGCGGATTTCGTCGTAGTCGGCGATGGCCTCCTTGCTCTCGCTCGTAAACGGCACCCACACGCTGGCCATGTGAACCATGACCACCAGCGGCCCGCTGGGCAGCGAGCCGGCGGGCTGCGAGAAGCCGTAGTTTCGCCAATCGACGTCGGCGACGGACTTGAACGCCGCACAGGACGACTGCTGGTATAGCAAGGGCACGCGATTGGCGAAGCGGATCACGCGGGCGGTCGAATCGCCATGGAGCTTGCCGCCATAAGCCAAGCCGATCTCGATCTGAAAGGGGTTGCCGCGATAGACGGCCGGGCTACGGGTGGTCGCCGTGAAGAACTCGGCCTTGACCTCCTTCAGCAGGCCCGCCAACAGATTGCGGACGCCTATGGGAGCCAGGCAGTTGGTCGGCGGTGCCATGAACTTCACGCGCTGCATCGCCTCGTAGAGCAACTCGACGTCGTGGGTGCCGATGGCATTGGGGGCAGCGCGCGGGCTGAGCTGGGCCTGTTTGCACACGGCGTCCGCGCCGGACTGCGACACGCGGCAGAACTCGGCCTGCAGGAAGCCGGCCAGCTTCACGCCCTTGGCATCCTTGAGCATCTTCATCAAGACGCCCAGTTCGATGCCGTGCGGGTGGGGCTTGATCTGCTTGGTCTCGGCGGGCAGTTCATCGCTGCCGCGCGGGAACTCTCGGTGCTCGCCCGTGGGGGCGGTGTACCACAGTTGGGCGTGCGGGTTGGCGATGGAGGTCTGTTCGAGGTACTCGTCGATGGACTGCTTGCCCTTGACGTAGCTGGCTATGAGCTCGATGGACACTTCCGTGCCGCGCTCCCAATCGACGTCGGTCTCCTCGTCCTTGATTACGTCGGGCCGGTTCTTGCGTGTGTCGATCTGAATCTGGAAGTGGTGGGCGGCCTTCCTGGGGGCGGTGCGCGAGGTGACGTGTACGCTACGGCCGGTGGTGAGCAGGCCGTACATGCCGGCGGCTGAGATGCCGATGCCCTGCTGGCCGCGCGACATTTTCAGGCGATGGAACTTCGAGCCATAGAGCAGTTTGCCGAAGATGTTGGGAATCTGAGCCTTGACAATACCCGGGCCGTTGTCGCGGACGGATACACGGAAACGGTCTTCGGCGAGTTGATCCACGCGGATGTGCAGCTCTGGAAGAATGCTGGCTTCCTCGCAGGCATCGAGGCTGTTGTCGACGGCTTCCTTGATCGTCGTCAGCAGAGCCTTGCGCTTGTTGTCGAAACCCAGCAGGTGACGGTTCTTGGCGAAGAACTCGGAGACGGAGATGTCGCGCTGGGACGCGGCCATCGTCTCGGCGGTGACGGCCTTGGTGCGCTTGGTTCGTGAGGGTCGGGGCGCCGGGGCGTCCTCGGACTTCGCCGTCGACTCGGCTGGGACGACCTTCTTGACCGGGGCGGCTCTCTTCTTGGTCACGAGTTTGGTTTGGTTGGCCCGGGCACTCACGTCGTCATGCTCCTCGGGCTCGGCGGCGGGATCATAGGCCTGCGCGGTGATGGTGCGAACGGGGATCGTGCGCACGGGGGGCTGATCGAACAAGCTGGGGGTTTCATACTGCTTCTTTGGCTTTGATGGTTCAATGGCCATCCCTGGCTCCGAGTTCGCAAGTTCAGGCGGGAACAGGGCGGGCGCCGTAGGGTGGCGCCACCCCAGGTATGGTACCGCAATGTCGGTGCGTGTACAGTACAAGGTAGTTTGTCACGTTGCCTAAGCCCCACGGGGTTGCGAGAGGAAGCTGAATGGGCCTGAGCCCGAAAGAGCGCAAAGCGTTGCTGGGTAAGAGCCACCAACTCCAGCCGGGCGTGATTCTGGGGTCCGCGGCGTTGACCGACGCGGCCATCGAACATGTTCGGGCAAGTTTCGGGCGGCGCCAGCTGGCCAAGGTGCGGATCAGCGTCGACAGCGCGGCCGAGTGCGACGCGGTGGGAGCCGAACTAGCCCGGCGCGTGCCCTGTGAGGTGGTTAGACGGATCGGCCGGGTTCTAGTATTGTTCCAACCGTCGCCAGAGACCGAGGCCGACGGGCCAGAGGTCGACGACGAGAGACACTGAATGGTGAGGCCGCAAAATGCAACGCTTCAAGCGACTGGGCGTGTTTCTGCACAACTCTCCCGCGGATGACGCGGCGTTGGAATACGCCGGCGCGTTCGCAACATTGGCGCACAGCGAGTCGCTGCTCTGCGTGCATGTTCGCGAGTCGACCGCGGATGAGCAGTCTGATCCCACTCCACAGGCATTCGAGGCCGCCGTGAAACGCCGGCTGCCCGACCCCATAGCCAGGATCACGAAGGTGGAGATTCGCGAAGGCACGGGCGTTTCGGAGATTCTCCGCAGCGCGCGCGAGCTCAATCTGGATCTGATCGTGGTCGGACGCCGATTGCCCTCGGACCAGATGGGTATCGGGGCGGACTTCTCGCGCCTGGCGCGCAAGGCCCCTTGCACCGTGCTCGTATTGCCCGAGCACTCTCGGCCACACATCGGACGAGCACTCGTGGCGGTGGATTTCTCGGAACATTCCAAGATGGCGTTGGAACAGGCCGTGGCGATCGTCAAAGCCTGCGGCGAGTCGAACCCACAGATCATCGTGCATTCCAACTCGTGCATCAGCTACGGCTACTCGAAGCTCGGCCTGGACTTCGAGGAGGCCATCGCGGAGCGCACCGCGAGCGTTGGCGAGCGGCTGACAGAATTCGTAGCCGACATCGACCGGAGCGGCGTGAGCGTGGAGGTGCTCTGCACGACAGCCGACGAGACGGCTACCGCCATCAACGAAGTGGCGGTGGCGCGCAAGATGGACATGATCGTGGTCGGCAGCCGCGGCCGGAACCCAATATTCTTGCTGGGCTCGACGGCGGAGAAGATTCTGCACACGGCGGCGCTGCCGGTGTTGATCGTCAAACAGAAGGGCGAGACGATCCCGGTGCTGGACGCGCTGTTCGGAGCGGGCTAGCCGTGCGGATTTCGGCTTGCACGGTCCCCGGGGGCCGGCGCCGTTTTCAGTCGTTTTGAAAGTTTCAGGTCTAGCTGGACAGGTTCCGCGCGTCTCGCCACACTCAGGGGATCAATTCCCTTATGGAGAGTCATGGTGCGAACACAGGATCAGTCGAGATTGCCGTGCTTGACGGACCTCTATGCGCCGATCGCGGATGACCTCGAACAATGCACGGCCGTCCTGTCCGCCGAGCTGATCAGCGATCAGGGGTTCATCAGCGACTTGTGCCGTCATGTTGGCCGGTTTCACGGCAAGATGCTGCGGCCGGGGCTCGTACTGCTGAGCGGCAAGACCTGTGGGGAAACCGGTTCGGATCATCATGTACTGGCCGCGGTCGTGGAGTTGGTACACCTGGCCACGCTGGTACACGACGATGTGCTGGACGAGGCCGACATTCGCCGGCGAGCGGCGACGGTGAATCGCCTGTGGGGTAATGGGCGAGCGGTCCTGATGGGCGATTTTCTCTACAGCCACGCGTTCCGGCTGTGCAGCACGCTCGAATCGCAGTATGCCGCCCGGCTCATCGGCCAGACCGCGATCACGCTCAGCGAAGGCGAGATCATGCAGGTCACCAACCGGGGCAATTTCGAACTGGGCGAGAGCGAGTATACGGACATCATCACGCGTAAGACGGCGTCGCTGATCGCGGCCTGCTGCCAGCTCGGCGCACGCTACGCCGGCGCCGACGAACTGCTCGTTCGACATCTGCACCGCTTCGGGCAGTCGTTGGGCGTTGCGTTTCAGATCGTGGACGATCTGCTCGATCTGACCGGGGATGAATCGGAGGTCGGCAAGTCGCTGGGCCGCGACGTTTTCGAGGGCGAGTTGACCTTGCCGCTGATCCACTACCTGCGCACGCAGCCCGAGCAAGCCCGAAGGTACATGTTGTCGATTCTGCGGGGCGACGATCCTGGCCGCTACCGGGACGTGGCGGCTCTGCTGCGCGATTCCGACAGTATCGCGTACGCGGAAGGCGTGGCCCGGGAGTATGTCGGGGAGGCGCGCGATGCACTCGCCGAGTTGCCTCCGTCCGCGGCGCGCGACAGTCTCGGCGCCATGGCCGATTTCGTGGTGGCCCGTCGGCGGTAGGGATGGCGTGGGGCGGCGTGGGGCGATTCCTAGGACTAGTGGACCGGGCGGACGCGGTGGATTTGCAGCAGGTCGCGGGCGTTGTCGTTGATGCCGGTGAAGCGCGGGCTCAACAGGTAGTTGCCCCATCGATGCCGACCGAATCGGCGGGAACATCATCGGCCGGCTCGGAATGCGTGCCCAGCGCCAACCAAGCCAACAGGCCGGCCGGAACGAGCACAATGACGAGCTGCGTTCGTAGCACGAGTAGGCTCCAGTCGCCATCAGTTCGCGTCGTGAGGTGTGTGTCCGAAACGGTCAAGCGGGGCGGATCAGCCCGCCGGACGAGTGTACAATTCGGCCACGCATTGTCGGAGGAACCGTGATGATCGAGGGCACGACTGTCAATTTGCGTTTGTTCGCCGAGGACGATCTGGAACCTTGCCTGACCGCGTTCTCACGGCTGGCCGATCGCGGCGAGTATCTGCCGCTGACGCTGCGCTCACATGTGGAGGCGCGTAAGCAGTTCGGCGAAAACGGCTGGTGGGGGCCGGACGAGGGCCGCATGGCCATCACCAACAAGGATGGCGATATCCTCGGCGATATCGGCTTCTTCCGACCATCTCGGCACCAGGTCGGCTACGAACTCGGTTACGGCATCCACGAATCCAAGAACCGCGGGCACGGAACCATGACAGAAGCGCTGCGGATCTTCTCGGCCTATCTGTTCGAGACCATGGAGATTCCGCGTATTCAGATTGTCGCGGCCCGCGGCAACACGGCCTCGCGCCGGGTGGCCGAGAAGTGCGGCTATCGCCACGAAGGTACGCTGAGGAGCTTCGTCTTCGCGCGCGGCCAGTATCACGACGCGGATATTCTCTCGCTGCTGCGCGAGGAGTGCCCGTCGCTGGCGGAAGCGCTCAAGGCGTAGTCGGGTCTACTAAGCGAGCGGGATGAATCAAGTCAGGCCGGTTTGATAGCGCCTGGCGAGGTCTACGTAGACGCCCTTGAAGTGGGTCCACTGCTCCTGGTACTCGGGCGAGACCGGCTTGTCGATCACCTTCGCGGGCACGCCGACGGCGATGCGCTCGGGCGGGATATGCTGCCTCTGGCGAACGACGGCCCCCTCGGCGACGACCGCCCAGCGACCAACGTCGGCCCAGTCGGAGACGATCGAGCCCATGCCGATCACCGCCCAATCGTGGATCGTGGCGTTGTGGATGATGGCACCGTGACCGACCGTGACCCAGTCGCCGATGGTCGTTTGCTCATCGGGGCGGGCGTGGATCACGCAGTTGTCCTCGACGCTGGTGTTGTCG
>CAZUCH010000209.1:0-5918 GCA_964619045.1 uncultured Planctomycetales bacterium
ACAAGGGCCGAGTAGTCGTCGCCATGTCGGGCGGCGTGGATTCATCCGTTGCCGCCGCGCTGCTTCTGGAACAGGGCTACGACTGCCTGGGGGTGTTCATGCGCGTGGGTGTCGAGGCCGACGAGGTCACTCCGCCGGTCGCCGCCGGTGCTGAAGATCAGACGCGGCGCCTGCGGCACGGCTGCTGTTCGGCGACTGACGCCGCCGATGCCCGGACAGTGGCTGGCAAGCTGGGGATTCCGTTCTATGCCCTGAACTTCCAGGCCGATTTCGAGAAGATCATCGACTACTTCGTGGATGAGTACGCCCGGGCTCGTACGCCCAACCCGTGCATCATCTGCAACACCCGGCTGAAGTTCGGCAAGCTCCTGGATTACGCCGACACGATGGATGCCCAGTTCGTCGCCACCGGCCACTACGCGCGCATCGTCGAGCATGACGGTCAATCGTGCCTGGCGCGTTCGCTCAACGCGGCCAAGGACCAGACCTACGTGCTGCACGGCATCCGTCGCGAGAACCTGGGGCGTTGCCTCTTCCCGCTCGGCGAGATGGCCGACAAGGCGGACGTGCGCCGAATCGCGTCACAACTCGGCTTGCGTGTACACGACAAGCCCGAGAGCCAGGAGATATGCTTCGTACCGGACGACGACTACAAGCGGCTACTGCGCCAGAGGCGGCCCGACACGCAGCGTCCGGGAGAAGTCCGCGACGCCGCCGGCAACGTGCTCGGCCGGCACGAGGGGATCGTGAACTACACAGTCGGCCAGCGGCGCGGCCTGGGGATCGCGGCCGGCGCGCCGATCTACGTCACCAAGCTCGACGCCGAGAGCAATGTCGTGACTGTGGGGCCGCGTGAGGAAATTCTCAGCGGCGGACTGGTGGCGGGAGACATGAACTGGCTGACCGACGCGCCGCCGGTGGGGGGGTGGCAGCCGGCGCTTGTGAAGATCCGCCACCAACATCAGCCGACGGCGGGTCGTTTCCGCGTGCTGGTCGGCAATCGAGTGCAGGCCCGCTTCGACCAGCCGCAATCAGCCGTGACGCCCGGTCAGGCGGCAGTGCTATACCGAGCTGACGGCGTCGTGCTGGGCGGCGGCTGGATCGAAAACAGTACGCCAACGACGGAATTCGGTCAGGAGAAGTTAGAATGAACGGATCACCACGGCCGGCGGAGCACATTGAGCCCGTCGCTGACGCTCCGGGTTCTGTGCGGCGACATCACCGGCCACCCACAGAGCAGAACCGGGAGCGTAAGCGACCGGCCCACGAAGACATTGATCAAGCACCCGAGCGGCCCACCTTGCTGCGGGCCATCGAGGAGGCCTACGACAGGAAATCCTGGCACGGCACGAACCTGCGGGGCTCGATTCGAGGACTCTCCGCCGCACAGGCCGATTGGCGTGCCGGCCCCGGCAAGCACAGCATCGCCGAGATCGTCATGCATTGCGCTTACTGGAAGTACACAGTCAGACGCCGGCTGCGTGGCGACCCGCGCGGCTCGTTTCCGATGAAGGGCAGCGACTGGTTCGACCTGCCGCCCTTGACCGCGACAGCTTGGCGTGAGTGCGTAGGCGTGTTGAAGTCGGAGCACGGAATGCTCCTCGCGGCGATAGCGGAGTTGTCCGCCAAACGGCTGGCTACCACGGACGCCGGCAGCAAGGTCGGCAACACGGCGCTGATCCGGGGCGTGGCGCTGCACGACGTCTACCATGCGGGACAGATTCAGATGATCAAGGGGCTGCGCAAACCGCGACACCCGGCGCGGAGGCGCTGAGGTTGACCGCGCTGGTTCTCCACGGCGGCGCGCTGGGCGACTTGGTGCTCACGATCCAGTTGGCGCTGCGATTGCCGATTGTGGAGCGGGCGGGTGCGATCGATGTCGTCTCACGCGTCGATCCTGGGGACTTGTCGGCTTGCCGGCCGGCGCTGAGGCGGCAGTCGTCCGAGGGGTTGGGGCTGCACTGGCTCTTTGGTGACCATGACGATCCGCCGCCCGAGCGCTTGCGGGATTTGGTACGCGGCCGGTGGGTGCTCAGCGCGCTGGGCGGCCGCCACACAATCTCCCATCGCCGTCTGGAGGCATTGCAGCCGGCGACCATGTGGGGCCTGGACCCGCGGCCGGTGGCGGGCGTCGAGCGGCATATCACCGAGCAGTGGCGCACGCAGCTTGAGGCCCAGGGGCTGCTCGTGCCCAAGTGCGTCCACCAGAAACCGGACCAGCGCGGCCTGGGCGTCCCGGACGCGATCTCCCGGCGCGGGATGCGATTGCTCCGAGCTGCGGGCGCCGCTGATGGGTGCGTGTTGATTCACCCCGGCAGCGGCGGACGGGCCAAATGCTGGCCGCTCGAGCATTTCATCGAACTGGCCCGGCGTCTCTCAGCCAATGGCCAGGTGCCGCCGTGCTTCATCGTGGGGCCGGCGGAACTGGACACATGGACGAAATCCGAGTTGGCGGCGCTGGCCGCGGAGTTTGCGGTTCTGTGCCAGCCGGAGCCCACCCAGTTGGTGGAATTGCTGGCGGCGGCGCGGGTGTTGATCGGCAATGATTCGGGGCCGGCGCACTTGGCTGCGCTGTTGGGGACGCCCACTGTGACGCTCTTTGGGCCGACATCCGCGCGTGTCTGGCACCCATTGGGCGGTGTGGCGAGTGTCATGGTGGGGGACACAAGCGTCGACCGAGAGACGTGGGGGTTGACGGTCGAGCAGGTGCTGGCCCGCGTGTGAGGCTCCGCAGTGCTACTCGGGCGTCACGCCGAGCCCCTCCTGAGCGGCAACCGCCATGCCGTGGAGTCGTTCGACCCAGGATTCGAAGTCATCGGCCTGTTGGATCCGGAATTCCCGTTCCATGGTAGCGCAGACTTCGCTCATCTCGGGATAGCCGTACGAGCCCGCCGCGCCCTTGAGACGATGGGCCAGCGTCGTCATTTGCTCCCAGTCCAGCTTGGAATGGGCCGCCTTCATTTCGGAAATCCGCCCTTCCAGGGCACCAACAAACTCCTCGACGATATCACGCAGATCCCCGTCTTCGAGCAGGAGCTGTGAGATTAGTTTCTCGCCTCGGCCTGGATCCTGTGGCAAACTCATCGCGTCCTCGGGGCTGAAGGGCGATCTCTGCGCCCGCCACGAACCCGTACGGCAATCCTGACGTACAAACAGCGGGCCGGTGACGGCGGCGTGTGGTACGGGACCGTTCACTTCGCAACCGCTGCCACTGGTGGTATCATCGACCAGCCACGGTCGAACTGTGGTATGTCGGGCGAGAAAAACCGATACAGTCGTGTACGGGTGCGCATTACCGCACGGCTCGGTGCGAAGCCTCGGTCGCGAGGCCGATGCCGCGGAGATGGAGATAATATATGTGTGGAATCGTAGCCTACATCGGACAACGTGAGGCCACGCCGATCCTGTTGGAGGGTCTCAAGCGGCTTGAGTATCGGGGGTACGACTCGGCCGGCATCGCCACAATTCGCGATGGACAGCTACTTATTCGACGCAGCGCCGGTCGCATTTCGGCGCTCGAGGATCAGGTATCGGACGATCTGAATGGTCCGACGATTGGGATCGCGCACACGCGCTGGGCTACGCACGGGCCGCCCACCCAGACCAACGCACATCCGCATTGTGACGCCAGTGGACGGTTGGCCCTGATACACAACGGCATCATCGAGAATTACCGCGTTTTGCGGACCTTCCTAGAGAAGCAGGGCCTGGAGTTCACCAGCGAAACCGACACCGAAGTCCTGGCCAAGCTGGTTGGGTACTTCTACGAAGGCGATCTGCCCGAGGCCGTGAGGCGCGCATTACGCGACGTCCGGGGCACGTTTGGCATTGCCGTACTGCACGCCGACCATCCCGATACCATTGTGGCCGCCCGTCGAGGAAGCCCGCTGATAGTCGGCATTGGCCAGGATGAGTACGTCGTCGCGTCGGACGCGGCGGCGATCATCCAGCATACCCCGCAGGTCATCTATCTGTCCGATAACGAGGTCGTCGTCATCAGCCGCGACGGTTTCCGGACCACGAATCTAGACGCCGCTCCGGTCAGCAAGGAGGTCGAGGAAGTCGAGTGGACGCTCGAACAGCTCGAGCTGGGCGAGCATCAACACTTCATGAGCAAGGAGATTTTCGAGCAGCCCGAGGCCTTGCAGAACGGCATGCGCGGGCGAATCGACTTGCGCGAGGGCAAGGTCGTCCTCGGCGGCCTCGGCGAGGTCATCCGTGAGATCGTCCGTAGCAAACGCATCATCCTGACTGGCTGTGGAACCGCATGGCATGCCTGTCTGGTCGGCGAATACCTGATCGAGGAACTGGCCCGCATCCCATGCGAGGTCGAGTATGCCAGCGAGTTTCGCTATCGCAACCCGCTGATCTATGACCGGACGACCGTCATCGCCATCTCGCAGAGCGGCGAAACCGCCGACACGCTGGCGGCCCTGCGCGAGGCCAAGGAGAAGGGGGCTCTCACCCTGGGGGTGGTCAATGCCGTTGGTTCGACTATCGCGCGCGAGACCGACGCCGGCGTCTATCTGCACGTCGGCCCCGAGATCGGTGTCGCCTCTACTAAGGCATTCACCGGCCAGATCGCCATACTGTCGATGATCGCGGCTCTGCTCGGCCGGCGCCGGCATATGAGCCACGCGGCCTGCGAGAAATACCTCACGGGCCTCAGCGCTCTCCCCGACGCGATCGAGAGGGCCCTGGGTACGTCCAGCCAGACGCGCCAGATCGCGGCCCGTTTCATCGATAAGGACAACTGGCTGTATCTGGGGCGCGGCCTGCAGTATCCGGTCGCACTGGAGGGGGCACTCAAACTCAAGGAAATCAGCTACATCCATGCCGAGGGATTGCCGGCCGCGGAGATGAAGCACGGCCCGATCGCCCTGATCACCGAGGACATGCCGGTCGTGGTGATTGCCGTTCGCGGCCACCTCTACGAGAAGGTTCTCAGCAACATCGAGGAAGTTCGCAGCCGCGGCGGACGGGTCATCGCGGTCGCCACCGAGGGCGACGAGGCCATCCGCGACCTCGCCGAGGAAGTGCTGTACGTGCCCGATGTGCCGGAGATCCTCTTGCCGATGGTCACGGTCGTCCCCCTGCAACTACTGGCCTATCACGCGGCGGTGCTACGCGGCTGTGACGTGGACAAACCCCGCAACCTGGCCAAGTCAGTCACTGTGGAGTAGTCGAGTAGGACGCGCCTTGACGCATCATCCCAGCTAGGCGTCGGGCTCGCAGGTTGCCGTCAGCCCGCCGCTGGCGAACTGCTCGACGTACAACTCGGCACGCTCCAGGTGCGTGACCAGCAGTAGTGCCAAACCAGACTCGTGCGCCTCGATCGTGCGCGCGACCGCGTCTTCTTCATTCAGCGGCGTAAGGCGCATTATCATCGAAATCACACGCTCGAACGAGTTCACGTCGTCATTGTGCAGAATCACACGATACGGCGGAAGCTGCCGTGTGACGGTCTCGACCGCGGTCCGTGACTCCAAAGCGGGTTCATTCATATCCTGACCTCCCGCGGCGGGCACCAATGCAAACCCGCCAACTATATCAAGGGTAGCAAAAGAAGTTCATGCGTCAACCGATTTCCGTCACCAGTAGCATGGCACCGGGCGGCTGTGCCGCTAAAATGACGGATTCGACGATGTGCCGCCAACCAGAGGATCATGGGAGATCATGCTGATGACGATCCCGCGCCTGACCGTAGCCCTGACACTGGCATTGTGCCTGACCGGACCCGCCTGGGGACAGGCGGCGGACAATCCGCTGGCCGGCCTGCAAGCCCAGACCGAGATTGACCAACCCGGTCAGAACCAAATTCGCGACTTCGTCACCCAGAAGGTCGGTGCTATCAACGGCTCCGCCGCCGCCGCCGCACGACAGGCATCGGCCGCCCTGATCGCCGCCCACACGGGCAC
>CAZUCH010000210.1:0-5911 GCA_964619045.1 uncultured Planctomycetales bacterium
CGCCCACGGATTCGAGAGCGACAAGCCCCAGAAACGCATAGCAGTCATCAAGCCGGCGTCTGCAAACGAGTCGAACCGCAGCAGCTCAGTGTTCGCGGGCGCCCAACGCAGATCGCTGACGCCAAACGACCAACTACCATCCGGTTCGATGTACGGGTTGTTCACAACCGAATTCTCGGGGCAGTACTCCGGCGGCTGCGGGCAACCGTCGAACTCGGGGCAAGTCTGGCCAACGAACCAGTCGCCATTCATGGCCAGGCACTGGTCTTCGTAGTTGGTCACGACGCACTCACCGCCGACGCAGCAGGCGCCTTCGGGGATGATGCCGGCGTCGGATACCGTCAGCTCGTACACGCCGTTCTGGCTGCCGTAACCATCAACAACGATGAAGTAGTCGTTGCCGGCGGTCAACGGCAGGAGGCCGATGTACGAACGGAAGCTGACGGTGCACTCACCGACGTGATCATCGTTGCACGCAATGTGGGTGCCGGCAACGCAAGCGTTCTCGTACACATAGACCTTCGTGTCGTAAAGTGACTCACAGAGGTCGATGTTGACGGCGACGTCAGCAGCCGGGCTGAAGACGTACACGACGTCGGCCGAGAGCGAACCGGTGTACGCGCAAACCTCGTCATAGTCGTGGTTGAAGCCAGTCGTGTCGCCACCGTCGGTGTACGGCAGACTCGGAATGACCGTCGCGGTCTCGCACGTGTCGCCACCAACGCGGACGTTGATGTGCGGGCGGCGCATCTCGGGCGCCATGTTTGTTGGGGCCTTGACCGGCACTTGTGCCGTCAGGGCCGCGCTGTCGATGAGCGCATCCGTAGGTGCGGTGTTGCCGACACCAACGTCCACGCCCGCCTGAGCGACCATTACGGTGCTCAGGAGCATGATACACAGAATACCAAATCCTGATCTCATGATTGCCTGTCCTCCTTCTTGGCTCGTAGCCTACTTCTTTCGGCTTCGATGGGACCCAAAAAATCCGATCCCGGCCAGACCCGGAACCTACCGAGCCCCTACGTTTGCCGAGATACACAAATACAAATAACAAAAGACGAAACGAAACGTTACAAAACCTACGTGTCTGTGAAGCCATCCTCCTTTTTCACAAAGACATGACGGGAACGGCTCGACGCGTCGTGCCCGGACCCACAACCGAACCGCGCGCTAACCAAGCCGGGCATTAGCCCGACCGCAGTCGCATGGCTCAGCAGTGTGTCGCAAGGTTTACGCAGTCGGAACCGCATCCATTCCTCACCTTTGCACCCGCCAGTCGCAGGGCCTCGGCGGCATGCAATCGTAACTCCCACACAACATAGAGCCGACATAGCCGACTCCGAGCGGATTACTCATGCTGCTGGCAAAAGGCGGAGTTGGTGGGGCGATAACGAAGCTCCGGCTGGCAGGCCGGGGCGCGTGACCAATCCCTGTGTACGCCTCTTGACCTCCTACTTCTTCCTGTCCTTTGTAACACCCGCTCCCGACCATGTCAACGGATTTGTGAAAAAACACACTCCGGTTGAGCGCTGTCACGCACTTGGAGCACCTGGGCCGATGGCTCGTCGCCTGGACGTCCCATAGCTGCGGGTCGGTAGCCGAGGCCAGTCTGACGCCCTCGCGGCCCCGGTCGCAATCTTCTCCCAGATTGCCCCTTGTACCGCCTAAGCTGCCCGGCTAGAATGACTGTGGTTAGGGAATAAGCGCTTTGATGGGCGGGTTTGGGATGCCTGGAAGCGACGAGAAAAACGTCCATGCTGTCCAGCGTAGCGAAGTTTCGCGCGACAGGCGGGTGCTGCGCGAACCGAGTGAGCGTCCTTCCACCCCCCTCGCCGACCTCGACACTCAGCTTATGCTACAGGTTCGGGAGGGCAACCGGGAGGCGGCTAACACACTATATAGGCGCAATCAGCCCCGAATCGCCCGATATATCGCCCGCATTGTCGGCCGCGGGCACTCCGCTGAAGACCTGACGCAAGACGTGTTCCTGCAGGCCATCACCCACGCCCACCAATATCAACCGACGGCCAAGGTGACCACCTGGCTCTACCGCATTGCCACTAATCTGGCCCTCAATTACCTGAAAGGGCCCGGTGTCAAGCGCCAGGCCGGCCAGGCCGCCGACAACCCGTTCGAGGCTGCCGACCCTCAAAACGCGGCCCCTGAGCAGCGAATGAACCTCGACGAGCTGCGGCACCAAGTGTCCAACGCCATCAGAACGCTCCCGATAAACCAGCGGGTCGCGCTGACGCTGTTTGAATACGAGCAGTGTTCTTACGAGCAAATCGCAACCGTGCTCGAGGTGACGGTCGAAGCCGTGCGCAGCCTGCTGATGCGCGCCCGAGCCACACTACGCCGCCAACTGCGCGGACTCGCCTGATCCGGACCCGCCCCCGACCGGCGAGTTCCACTCTCAAGCAGCGGCGACGCCCGCCACACGCTAGCTGACAAGGTTCCCCGGATGGAGCATCTCGACGTCCAAGCGGCCCACCGACTCATACACGGGCAACTAGACGACCGGGAGCGCGCCCGACACGAAGCCCACCTGGATGTCTGCAAACGCTGCCGGGACTTGCTGGAATCCGAGCGGGCCTTCTCGAACATCCTGCGCCTGGCCCCGGACTCCCACGCCGAGCCACACACGCCCGCACCCACGCCATCTGGCCGAATCGAGGCGGCGATAGACCAAATGGCGGGGCTCCGCCGACGACGCCTGCTGCTCAGAGCCTTGGGCGGGGCCATTGTGGTCATTCTGGCCCTTTTACTGGCGCTGCAAGTGTCGCGAGGCCCGGCGCGACCGCGGCCTGCGGACCTGGCCGCCGAACTGCGTATCTCCCCGGAAATGCAGGACAAGGTGGTGGACAACCTGGCCGCACTGCGGGCCCTGGATCGCGATCCATGGCTGGAGCACGAGTATGAGTCCGTCGACCTGCTGGACAAGTTGATCCTCGGCCAGGAGCGTTGAGCACAATGCGGCGAACCAATCTCATCATCATCACCGTCGCGATCGTCACGCTGGGCGTGGCCAACATCCTGGTCGCGACGCGCGACCGCAAGCCCTCCACGCCGTCGACTCCCTGGGACCGGTGGTGTGAGTTGCCGGCCCCACGTCGCGCCGCCTGTGTCCAGAAGCACCTCTCCTTGGCGCGTCAGGCCAACGCCAAGGCCATCTTGCGCGACGCGCGCCGGTTTGGCGACCTGCCACCCGAGCGACAGGAATACCTGCGCCAACTCCGGCACACAATCCAAGAGACGTTGGCGGCGCTGCCCGACGGTCGGCGACTGGACCTGCTGCGCCTCAGCCCGCGCGCCCGGGCTTTCATGATCTATCAGACACTGCGCTCCGACCAGCCGAAACGTCTCGCCGAACTGCGTATTGCCGCCGAGCGATCCCGTTAGCATCGCCCCCTGTACGCCGCCCCACTCGGCCAGTAATATTGGCTCGCGATTCGACCGCTGCCTCGATCATCGACCGGCTTCGTGTGCATGTGCGCCCCGGGGGCGCAATGGAGTTGCCAATGCCTCGTATGTTCGCCTACGTGCCGCTGGCACTATTCAGTCTGACCGGCGTGCTCCTGTTGACCGGCTGCCCGCCGCTGCCCAGTGAACTGCCTCCGCCCATCAACGTGGCGACCGGCTTCCAAGCTGAATACGTGCTGGCTGGTGCCGAGTATCCCTCGGCCTTGGCGTTCGCCGAGGACGGCCGCGTCTTCTATACAGAGAAGAACACCGGCCGCATCCGAGTCATCAATGACGGCGCGCTCCTGGAGACGCCCTTCGCCGAGGTTCCGGTCAATTACGCCGGCGACCGCGGCCTGCTGGGCATCGCCCTGCACCCCAACTTCTCGAACAACGGCCGCGTCTACGTCTTCTACTCACGTTCCGATACCGGAGCGGCCACCAGCGATCAACGTGCCGTCGTCGACAACCGCGTCGTCTACTTCGTGGCCGACGGTGACGTCGCCGGTGGAGCCGAGGTCTTCGTCGCCAGCTTGCCCGCCGGAACCGATCCGCTGCGTGTTGGCGGCCGACTGGCATTCACCGACGACAACAGACTGCTGGTGGGCCTCGGCGATTTGGTGTCGCACACCTACGCCCAGGACAACACCTTCCTGCACGGCAAGGTGCTGCGCTATAACGACGATGGAACCCTGCCGACCGGGAATGCGTCGGCTGACTCGCCGATCTACGCTCGCGGCTTTCGAGAGCCTCGGGCACTCGTCGTCGATTCCGTTGGTGGCGATCTCTTCGTCATCGACCGTAGCGCCGTTGGGCTCCACGAGGTCAACCGGGTGCTCGCTGCAAGGAACTACGGCTGGGCCGACGTCACCGGCATCGCCAGCACTACCGCAGAGCTCGCCTTCGCCGCCGCGAACGCGGACTACTCCGACCCCATCCACCAATCCCCCGATCGCCACTTCGTCGGCGGCGCGTTCAACCCCAGCACCAAATACGGACCGGCGTCGTTCCAACAGCTTTTCTACGGCGTGGCCAACCGCGGCCGCATCGAGCGGCTGGAACTGAGCCTCGAACGCACGGCGGCGGTGCGAAGCTACGTCTTCGCAACCGGCTTGCCCACCACCATGACCGACGTGGCCTTCACCCCCTCCGGAACGCTCTACGTAGCGACCCAGGACGCCATCTTGCGGATTGTGCCAGCCCCCTGACATCGCAAAACCGGCCAAAGCCTGGCACTGGCACGTGGCACAGCATGTGTGGCACAGGCGTCTCGCCTGTGGTCTCACCGCCGAGATGGCGGTGAGACAATGACGAGGATCACCGCTCAGCGTGACATTTCGCGCTGCAGCTCCCGCTCGGCCTGCACCCAATCGTGGCTGGCATCGCCGTAATGAACGCCGCGGCGCTCGTATATCTCGAACGCCCGGGTTCGAATCTGCTCCTCGGTCGGCAGCACGCGTGAACAGGGCATGCTCACGATCTTGCCGACTTCAGCCCCGCTCGACTCGCAGGCCCGCGGTGTCTTCTTGTGAGCGGCCTTCTTGGAGTCGGTTTCCTTGGGGGCCGGCTTCCTGCCGGTCGTCCTCTCGGTTCGTTTCGTCTGCTTGGCCATAGCACCAGTCTCCATTCTGGGTGTGTTCTACGTCATTCCGTTCCACGTGTGAGGCCGCTGGTCGCCAGCGATATCCGCTGATGCCCCAGAGGCAACGCCCACGCGGCAATTGTATCCCCACAAGCCCGAATCACCTACAGGCACTTGATTGTGGCACAGCGGGCCCAGGTTGGCAGCCGCCCACACTCAGAACCACCACGCTTGGCCGGCCTTCTCGCTGATCAGAACGCTTCGCAGATATGCGACCGCCTTCTCGAACCCCTCTCGCACGCTCATCAGCGAGTCTTCGTGCTCGATGCTGATCACGCCGTCGTAACCCTTGGTCTTGAGCATGCTCACGAAGGGCTTCCAGAATTCGTCGCCGTGCCCATAGCCGCAAGTGCGGAAGACCCAACTCCTGCGACCGACGTCGGCGTAGCTCTTGGTGTCGAGCACGCCGTTGATCTTGGTGTTGTGCTGGTCGATCCCCGTATCCTTGCCATGGACGTGGAATATGCACTTGGCATCACCCAGCGCCCGGGCCACCTCGACCGGGTCCATCCCCTGCCAGAAGAAGTGCGACGGGTCCAGATTGGCGCCGAGTTGCTTGCCACACGCCCGGCGCAGCTTCAATAGCGTCTCCGTGTTGTATACGCAGAATCCCGGATGGGCCTCGAACGCTATTCGAACGCCTTCCTTCTTGGCGACGGCGCTCTTCTTCGTCCAGAACGGGATCAGAACATCGTCCCATTGGTAGCCCAGCACCGCCCCAAAATCGTCCGGCCAAGGGCTGGTGACCCAGTTGGGCGTCTTGTCCCGCGGCCCGCCACCCGGACAGCCGGAGAAGGTAATCACGACGTT
>CAZUCH010000211.1:0-5875 GCA_964619045.1 uncultured Planctomycetales bacterium
AGACCACCGTGTTCGTGTTACCGTATACGCTCAGCGGTGACGTGGGGTTGGTCGTGCCGATGCCGACTTCCCCGGTGTTGAAGTAGATGTCGCTACCGTTCTCAGACCACAAGCAGTCGCCGCCGCCGCCGCTGCCGCCGTCGAAGGCATAGAGGGCGAATGGTGAGGCGGTTAATGGCTGTCGTGGGGTTAGGGTAACCCAGCCGGTTCCGCTCTCCCAGGCCTCGATTTCCAGCCAGCGCGGCTCGCCGGTGAAGGCGTCTGGGCCGAATGTCCAGGTTTCGACGGTGGCTGTGAAGAGGCCGTCCGCGACAGAGATTGAGCCTGGCTCGTAGTCGGTTCCCATCTGTGTGCCGCCGCTGACGGCATTCCATAGGCTGAATCGGAAGTCGACCAAGCCAGTGACGGACTCGCCGTCCAGTTTGAGCTGGCCCTGGTACGTGAATGGCATTCCAATCCACCGCTCTGCGGCTGCCGCAGTTAGGCAGAAGAGCCCGACCAGGGTGACGCCCACGATAAACGTGCATTTCGCTTTCATCAGTCATTCCTCCAGGAGTTAGTGCGGTCGGGTCCGCGCGAGGCCGGCGGGGTGTCCGCTCGTGTCCCGCACTTCCCTTTCCCTTCGTTCGCGACAGCGACGCCGCGATGTCTAAACATGTTCATAGTCGACCGACAAGACACAAGACCCAGAACCACGACCATTCACGCTCCGATAACCAGGCGCCCAATGACCTATGGCGCTCCAACCAGTGTCGGAACGGACCTTTGCATCAGCGCGACGGAACTCTCGCACCAGATTCGTCTTGTCTTACTCGATCAGAAACGCGACAATCGAGGTGACAATCCGCAAGTATTGCAGAGTTTTTTGTGAACGGGTCGGACCAGGATGTCCAAACGCACTGACATTACGATGATCCTCAAGCAAGTCAGCGACGGGCATGACTCGGCGGTCAATCGCCTGATGCCGCTCGTGTATGACGAGCTACGCGCCTTGGCCGAGGGTTACTTGCAGCGCGAGCGCCCCGACCACACGCTTCAGGCAACCGCTTTGGTGAACGAGGCTTACGTCCGGCTGGTCAAGCAGGAAGACGTCGAGTGGCGTAGCCGAGCACATTTCTTCGCCGTCGCGGCCCAGGCAATCCGCCGCATCCTCGTCGATCACGCGCGCGGCCGAAGGCGCCTCAAACGCGGCGGCGACCGCGGCCGGGTCACGCTCAGCCCAGACGTAGCTCTATGCCCCGAGCGCGGGCTCGATCTGCTGGCCCTCGACGAGGCGCTCGAGAAACTGGCCGAGATCCACGAGCGCCAGGCGCGGATCGTCGAGTTGCGGTTCTTCGGCGGGCTCAAACTCGAGGAGATCGCGGCCTATCTGGAGGTGTCGTCGCGCACTGTGGACGGCGATTGGAGCATGGCCCGGGCCTGGCTCAGACGCGAACTGCGTGAAGGTGCGGCGAAATGACTCCCGACCAGTACCAACGTGTCCGTGAGGCGTTCCTCGCCGCGCGCGAGCTGGCTCCGCCGGATCAGATCGAGTATCTGCGACAGGCTTGCGGCGACGATGTGTCCATCGTGGCCGAGGTGCGCTCGCTGCTGGACAACGCTGACAAGGCCGACACGTTTCTTCAGACGCCAGCGCTGGGCCGCTCGTTCGCCATCGACGGCCCGGAGAAGCTGGCGGATGACTCCTCCTGGCCGGGGGCGGAACTGAAGACCCGTGGCCCCGCGCTCGACCCCGACGGGCTGCCCGAGCGCATCGGGCAATACCGGATCATCGATATCCTCGGCAGCGGCGGGATGGGTGTCGTGTACCGCGCCGAGCAGGACAATCCTCGCCGCACCGTGGCCCTCAAGGTCATACGACCGGGCGTCGAATCGCGCGAGACTCTCAAGCGTTTCGAGTATGAGGGCCAGATTCTCGGCTCATTGCAGCACCCCGGCATCGCTCAGGTCTTCGAGGCCGGCACCGCCCAGGGTAGTCACGGGCCGCAACCATTCTTCGCAATGGAACTCATCCAGGGCGAGCTGCTCGGGGAATACCTGCGCCGACGGCAACCGAGCATCGAGCAGCGAATCGAACTCCTGGCCCGCGTCTGTGACGCCGTCCACCATGCTCACCAGAAAGGCATCGTCCACCGCGATCTCAAGCCGGCCAATATCCTAGTGACGGAGGAGCCCGCCGAGACTGGTCACCGCATGGCTACCAGAACAAGCCTCCCGGATGTCGGGCAGCCCAAGATCCTCGACTTCGGCGTGGCCCGCGCCACCGACGCTGACGTGCGTACGACCACGCTCCAGACCGCCGTCGGCCAACTGGTTGGCACAGTGGCCTACATGAGCCCGGAACAGGTCACCGGCGACCCGCGCCAACTGGATACCCGCAGCGACGTCTACGCGCTCGGCGTAATCGGCTACGAGATGCTCGCCGGCCGCCTGCCGATCGACGTGTCCGACATGACCATTCCCCAGGCCATCCGGGCCATTGCCGAGCAGGAGCCTCCCGCGTTGCGCTCGCTCAACCGGGCACTCAGTGGCGACATCGACGTCATCTTCCGCATGGCCCTGGAGAAGGACAAGGAACATCGCTATCAATCCGCGTCCGATCTGTCCACCGACCTGCGCCGCTACCTGACCGACCAGCCCATCCTGGCACGCCGGGCAACGGCTTTCTATCAGCTCCGTAAGTTCACGCGCCGCAATCGGCTCCTGGTCTCTAGTGTGGCCGCGGTCGCCCTAGCACTCGTCGTGGGCACGATCGTGAGCACGTCACTGGCAACCTGGGCCATCGACGCCGAGGAGCTTGCCCAGCAGCGGCTGACGCAAACCGAGGACGCTCTGGTCCAGGCCACCACCGAAACACACCGCGCGCTGGCCTACCGTGACTTCCTCGTGAGCATGCTCAAACAGGTGGGCCCCAACGTAGCCCAGGGGCGCGACGTTTCCCTGCTGCGTGACGTGCTGGACACGGCGGCCGCCGACATCGAGACCGAACTGGCCGACTATCCCGACGTGCAAGCCGGGATACACCAGGTCATCGGCACGGTCTACCGCGATATCAGCGCGTACGACGACGCCGAGCCGCATTTGCAGGCTGCGTACGATCAGTACGCTCAACTGCGCGGGCCGGATCACGTGGACACGCTGGCGGCCCTGGCCGCGCTCGGCCAACTGCGCTGGAGCCAAGGTCGGCTGGACGAGGCCGAGGAGGCCTACCAAACGCTCATAACAGGCCGCAACGGAACGCTCGGCGAGGAGCACCGCGACACACTGTCGGCACGGTACGACCTAGCCGGCATCTGGAAAGATCAGGGCCGCCTGGACGAGGCCGAGGCCGGGCTGCGCGATCTGCTCGAAGAAATGCGAACGCACCTGGACGCCGACGACGAGATTCTGCTCGACGCCGCCAACGGCCTGGCCACGCTGGCGCTCCAACATGGGCGACTGCCGGAGGCCGAGCAACTCCTGCGCTACGTCCTCGAGCGCCGCACAGCAGCGCTCGGGGAGCGTCACCCGGCTCGCTTGCGGGTATTGCAGAACCTCGCCATAGTCGTCAAGGAACAGGGTGATCTTGCCGCCGCCGAGGAGTTGACCCGCTCATCTCGCGATCTGAACCGCGAGGTTTTCGGCGCCGACCACCACGACACGATCCAGGCCACGATCAACCTGGCGAGTATTCTGTGCGAGGCCGGCAAGCTCGAAGAGGGTGAGGTGGTAGCCCGCGACGCGGTGACCCAAGCCCGGGCCGTGCTGGGGCCGGAACACCCCGACACGCTCAAAGCGATCTCACATCTGGGCATCATACTGCGCACCAGTGGCCAGCTCGACGAGGCTCGGACGTACCTCGAAGAGTCGGTGACGCTGTCCGAGAAGCTGTGGGGCCCGCATGACCAGCGCACGCTCAACAACTTGTCCAGCCTGGCGGGCCTGTTCTACGAGCAGGAGGAGTTCGTCGAGGCCGAGACGATCATGCGCCGGGTTGTGGATGGGCTGCGCGCCGCCCATGGCGAGCGGGCCTTTCAAACGCTGGCCGCCATGAACAATCTCGGATCGCTGCTCGTGCGGCTTGGCAAGCTGGACGAAGCCGACGAGCTGCTGCTGGCCACCATCCGGCTGGTCGATGAGGTTGCCCCCCCGGGCCATTGGTTCCGCTGGGCCGTCCGCGGGTCTCATGGCGAGTGTCTGATTCACCAGGAGCGCTACGAGGAGGCCGAGGAAGAGCTGTTGGAGTGCCACGCCCGGCTGTCGGAGTCGCTCGGCCCCCAGCACTACCGCGTGCGCGACAGTGCCACGAAGCTCGCCACGCTCTACGAGGCCTGGGGTCGCCCGGACCAAGCCGCCGAGTACGCCGAGCCGCCGGCCGAATAACGGTTAGTCTTTCGCCGAACTCGGCCGAGGCGTCGTGCCGAGCTACTGCGCGGTCCGCGCAAGCTGCCGGATGCGTGCCAGATGGTAGTCGTCGTGCTCGCAGGCGAATAGCACCGAATCGACCAGACGCATCGGCCGGTTCAGACGCGGATGGTGTGCGACGCGCGACCAGTCGGCCGGCGGAAGCTCTTCCAGTCGGGCTACGAACTTGCCGCGCGTCTCCCGGAACGTCGCCACCAGCTCCGTGCCGTTGTCGGCGTTGTAGTTCGCGGAGTGCGTCTTGAAGTTGGACATGTCGGCCGCGCACAACTCGGGCTCGCCAGCCAGGAGTTGGTCGAGCCGCCGCTGCCAGAGCTGCTCGCAGTCGAGCAAGTGGCCGATGTTCTCCTGGATCGTCCAACCCTGGCCGTCGCCGCCGGTCAACGCCTCCGCGGCCAAGCCCGCGATGAGATCCTCAACGCGGGTCGGCGTGCCGCGCAGCCGTTCGAGCAAGTCGGGGAATTTCGTCGGCGGATAGTCGAAATCGAAGTGTCGCTCTATCCAAGGCCATTTGTTCATGATCCTCTCCGTACTGGGGCTACCTGGAGCAGTTCCAGAAATCATGTAGCGGCCGACGCCCCTAGCGCCCGCCTACTCCACCACTACACCCTCATACATGTCCGGCCGGCGGTCGCGGAAGAACTGCCAGGTGTTGCGGACTTCGCGGATCATGTCGAGATCGAGGTCGGCCACGACGATGTCGTCCTCAGCGCGCTTACCCTCGACGATGATCTGGCCGCGTGGGTCGCAGAAATACGACGTGCCGTAGAACTCGCCGGTGTTCCACGGGGCCTCGGTGCCGGGACGGTTGATGGCGCCGACAAAGTACTGGTTCGCGACGGCGTGGGCGGGCTGTTCGAGCTTCCAGAGATACTCAGAAAGGCCGGCGACCGTCGCCGACGGGTTGAAGACGAGCTCAGCGCCGTTGAGACCCAGACAACGGGCGCCCTCCGGGAAATGGCGATCGTAGCAGATGTAGACGCCGATCTTGCCGAACATAGTGTCGAAGACGGGGTAGCCGAGGTTGCCGGGGCGGAAGTAGAACTTCTCCCAGAATCCCGGCTCGCAGTGCGGCAGATGTGTCTTGCGGTACTTGCCGAGGTACTGGCCGTCGGCGTCGATGACCGCGGCGGTGTTGTAATAGAGGCCGGGCAGGTCTTCTTCGTAGACCGGCGCCACCAGAACCATGCGATGCTTCTTCGCCAGCTCGCACATCAGACGCGTGGTCGGACCATCGGGGACCGGCTCGGTCATGGCGTACCACTTGGCGTCTTGCTCGGCGCAGAAGTACGGCCCGTAGAACAACTCCTGGAGGCACAGCGCCTGAACGCCCTGCCCGGCCGCCCGCGCGATCATCTCGACGTGCTTGTCGATCATCGACTGCTTGATCTTCGTCAGCGGGGAAGTGGCGGGCTCGCTCAGCACCGCCTGAATCAGTCCGGCTCGAATAATGCGGGGCATGCGGGGCTCCTTG
>CAZUCH010000212.1:0-5843 GCA_964619045.1 uncultured Planctomycetales bacterium
GCACGTGCCGCATGTGATGCGGCGTTCGCCGTCGGCGGACTCCTCCAGCGGGAGGTTCTCGGGCTCGGGCACGAGTCCATGCACCTCGCGTGGGTGGGCCAGTGCGATCTTGCCGGACGAACCGGGTCGCGCATCCGCGTGGCATGCCAGACAGGCGGCTTCGGACCCCACTGCGTCCGGCTCGAGCGGCATGCGAAACAGGGCGGTTTGCTCTGTACCGTGCGGGCGATGACAGGCCAGGCAGGTGTCTCCGGTCGCCATGGCGGCCTCCGGCCATCCGTGAGAGTCGCGACGTTGCAGAACATCGTGCGGCCCACCGATCACGCCGACTTGCTCTGGGTGGCACTCCTGGCAGAGTGGCCCCACCGGTTTGGCCAGGTAGTGGCCGAATTGCTGGTTGTGCGGGTCGTGGCAGGCGCTGCACTTCTCTTTCGGGTGGTTGACGGAACCCGGCGTTTTGGCCTTGGCGCAGCGATCGGGCTGATGACACGTAATGCATTGGCCTTGCGGATCGAGCGGGTGCTCTTCGATGGGTCGGGCGTAGTTGTGGAACAGATGGCAGGCGCTGCACGGCCCCGCCTCGGTAACGGTCATGCCGTGGATGTTGGTCTCGTCGGGGAAGTCCGTGCGCAAGTCGTGTGACGTTTGCAGCACGCCGCGTTTGTCCTCGTGGCACCGCAGGCACAGGTCTTTCTCGACGTTGCCGTAGGCCAGGATGTAGCGGTCGCTCCGGGCGTGGTGCATCTTGTGGCACGACAGACAAATAAGCTCGCCTTGAGGCCCGGTCTTCGCGCCGGCCTCGTGGACCACGGCCCGTTGCTCCGCGTTGAGCGCCGGACCGACCGGGTGGGGCGGGCCCGCGTGCTCGCGAAACGCCCCCGGGCGCAGCTGCTCATGGCAGATCAAGCACAATTCGTTCTGGCCGGCACCGGTAACCAACATCAGGTCATCTTGCGAGCCGTGGCCTTCGTGGCAAACCAGGCAGCCGAGCACGTTGTTTCCCTTGCCGGCCAAGGCGCCGAGCTTGATCAACTGCTCGGGGATCGGCGCGTCCAATTCGCCCAGCGGGTGCTTCCCGTGGGTCGGACCGCCAGCCAAGTCGGAATGGCACTGAACGCACAATTCTCCGGGGTCGGATTCGATGCGTAGAAAGACGACTTTCTCCAGTGTTGTCCGCGGCTCCTCAAGCCCATGGGCGGAGTGACATGTGCGGCAGGCGATCTTGCCGTCCGCCAGCGGCAGGTGATCAGGAACCTTGATCCACGGCGGCGGTTCGATGCCCGTGCGGTGGCCGTGTTCGACCCACACGCGCCGGCGCGAATCGCCGACCGAACCGTCATGACAACCGAGGCAGGCCTCGCTCCGGCTGACATAGGGGTGCTCCGCCGAGTTGTCAGGGACTTCGATCAGTTGCGTGCGCTCGTTGTCCGACAGCGGGTGAATCCACTCCAGATGACACACGGTGCAGGCGCGCGCCTGCTGGCCGACGGTCGCCCTCGCGCCGCGAGTCATGCTGATGGGATACGGCGCCGGGCGCTCTTCGACGCGCAGCTTGCGAACGCGATTGGCGCCCAGTTCGACCACGTACAAGTCGCCGGCGTTGTCGAACGCCAAGCCCATCGGCCAGTCAAAACGCAGCGGCGCGCCGTGCTCATCACCCAGCACGCCGAGCGGCCGACCACCGTCCGTGAAGACCTGGACGACGTTAAGCACACTGTCGGCGATCCAGATGTTCTTGTCTCCGTCCCATGCCAGTCCCTTGGGGCGGTAGAGCTGCCCCAAGCGCACGCCGTAGGTTCCGACGCCCCCGACAAACACGCCGTCAGCGGTGAGTATCTGGGCTCTTCCGTTGAGCACGTCGACAACAGCGACGTCGCCGTTGGGGGCGACATCCAGCATGAACGGATAGTGGAATTGGCCGAGAGATTCGCCGATCGTGCCGAAGACGGTGGTTTCGGCCGTCTCCAGGTTGTAGCGCAGAAGACGGTGATGATCGTTGTCCACCAACCAGAGGATGCGGCCGCGAGGGCCGCGGGCCAGATCCGTGAAGTCAGGCGTTGCGCCCGCAACGTCCGCCGGCAAGGTGATCGTGCGTTCGAGCGAACCATCGGCGGCGCGCACCAAGACGCGGTGGTGACCGGTATCGGCGATCCACAGGCGCCCCGTGTCGTCCGCCAGAGCGCTGACCGGGCCCGCCAAGTCCTGGTCCCCCAGCTCGGTGATCTGGCCGGCGGGTGTACCGTCCGGATCGAATCGCACGATGCGATTGTTGACTCCGTCCACCACGAACACTGTTCCATCGGGGCCGACAGTGACGCCGGTGGGCATGAACATCGCGTCATCGCCGCGCAGCTCGAAAGTTGTCAGCGTGGCCGCCACGAATCGCCGGTCTTGCGGCGTCTGGGCCACCGACAGAGCACTGGAGCATGCGATCAGCAGGACGCCCAGCGCCGCGATGCTGCCGCAACGCCGCCTGGTGGCCGCATCGCAGCGTTCGGAGCTGCTGAGCTGGTGATCGCCTATCGGCACGAAGGCACTCCTACGGCGATTCAGCCGAAGACGTGGGCTGCGATTCGGGTTGGCCAACCGGCAGCAGGAAACCAGGCGGATGCAGTGGTCGTCCCGCGTGACCTGTTTAGCCGTCGCTGTTGGGTACCGCCTCATGAACGTCGTCCACTTGTTGCCGGATCGCCGCCAAGATTCATGGCGTCGCTAGCGCCCTTCTTCACCACGATCGAGCGGCAGATGGAAGGGCTGTCCCTGTTCGATTCTGAGTATGGAGCGCATGACGGCACTGTTGCCGAGTTCCTCGACACGAGCCGGGGAGTAGCCCAGCGCGGCCGGATCAATCAGGGACGGTTCGGCTGAGTGGCAGGGCACGCACATCGCGCCTTGCCGCGTGACCTGCCGACAGACCATCTCCGGCGCCTCAGGGACTCCCGACTCGGACGCGTTTCGCCGGCGCCGCAGGTACTCGTGAATCTCGGCGCGCCGTTCCGCCGTGGGCTCTCCGACCAGTCCCTCGCCGTCGAAGAGTCCTATCTTGGCGCCGTACTCGCCGTGAACGTGCATGTCGATACCGGAGCGCATGTCGGCGATGATGTCGTTCCAGGCCTGGTTCCGCGGGTGAGTAGTCTCCAGGCGCAGGAGCCACTTCTGGAGTTGCCGCGAGTTTCCGGAAGACGGCAACGCCTCCCGCAGCAAGATCTTGAGCTCCTCGGCAATCGCAACGGCATCTTGCGGCTCGATTTCGAGCAGCGTCTCCAGCCGGGCCGCCAATCGGAGGATCGGCGGCGTGCCGGAGCGCTGACGATCCGCCAATGAGAACCACTTGGCTTCCAGCGACATCAGCGGCTCCCGAGTATGACAAACCATGCAGTCAACAAAGGTGGCGTGCATGTTCAGGAAGGCACGCACTTCGATCCGCTCGCCGTGCGGCAGCGGTAGGTGGCAACCCTCCGTCGTGCAGCTATTCCCGGGATCAGCCTGGAACCACTGTGGAATCTGGTGGAAGTGCGCCAGCGGGCCTCGGGGCCGTTCAGTCACGCCAGACTGATGTTCCGTCCTCAACACCGTCGCGGCGAAGAATGCGTCCGCGTCAAGCCGAGTCGGAATATCGACTATTTCCACAGGCGCGGCCTGGCGCGTAACCAACAGGAGAACCAGGAACCGCAGGGAGAAGAACGCCAGCGCACAATAGCCCCCGGCCACGACCAAGCTGTAGAACCGGCGCGTCCCGCCCTTAAGAACCTCCACAAATGCCGTCGAGCCCGACTTGTGCGCCTCCTCCGCCGACCACTCAACGCCCACTTGCCGGGCAACGTCTTCGAGTTCCTCGCGGTGACACTCAACCAGCTCCGCGGGCGGGGCCTGCCCCGTCAGCGTGCCGCCAGAGACCGGAAAGACCGCCGGTGAGAATATGACGGTAAACAAGTGAATCGCGGCGATATAGATGAACGCCAGATACGCTTCGTCCGAGTGAATAATGAACGCGAAGTTCAGCGCGCGGCCCGAAAGATGCTCGGCGACTGTCGGCATGGCCCACAGGGCCAGTCCGCTCAACCCCATCACCGGCATGCCCCAGAATACCGCCCAATACTCGAACTTCTGGTTGAAGTTGAAACGCCCGAAGCGCGGACGCTCGCGCCGCAGATGCACCAAGTACGCCATGAGCTGCAAGAACTGCAGCCCGTCCCGCGGCGTCAACATCAGCGGGAAACCGAGCACGATCTTCCAGATCGGCGTTCGGACACCCTCCCGACCCTCGCGTCGCAAGCGCATCACCAGCCGAACCAGCAGATAGCCCACGTGGTAGAAGAACACCGCGATTAGCGCCACACCCGCAATCCGATGCACCGCGCGCACTATCGTTAGACCGCCAAACATCGCCACCGTCAGCGACGACCACTCCGCCTCGGCGAACTTCAGCGGCATGCCCGTCAGAACAAGCAGCGCGAACGGTATCACCATCCCCCAGTGCTGCAACCGCTGATGCACCGTCATGCGCTCCAGCAACCGGCGCCCCTCGGGATGAGCCTGAAGCCGGCGAGCCAACTTGACAAGCCGCCCATGCTCCGGGACGTGCGGACGCAGCGCCGCATCCAGCAGCTCCAGGATGACCATCAAGAAGAAGACCGCCATCACCGCCGCCGTCAGCAGGATGAAGAACGCCGCCACCATCGACTCCAGCGTGCCCTGCGTCGGGTCAATCTCCATATGTACGGCGGCGCCGCTCATCGCCGGCGCCGCGGACGCATGACAAGCCGTCGTTCGACACGTGTTGACCAGCTGCTCCGGATGGGTGGACGACTCCGGAACATCGCGGCTCAGCATCAGATGTTGGTTGCTCCGCCCCGATGAGTGGCAATCGACACACGTGGCGGTGTCCGTGCTACCCAAGAGACTGGCCTTGCCGTGGAAACTGTGCAGGTAGCTGGCCACCACGTCGTGCCCGCCAAAACGCTCTATGATCTGAGAGTTGCTGTGGCACACCGCGCACACCTGAGCCGTCTGCTTCACCGAGCGGCTCGGTTTCAGCCGGGCGGAGATATGTTTCGCGAAATAGTCGATCTCGAGCGGCAATTCCTGCTCGTGGCATGTATCGCAGCGCGTGCCGCCGCTGGGACACAAGAATCCCGCCGGCAACTCGGCGCTCTCTCCGAACGTCGGTTGGTCGTGGCAATACAAACACGTGGACTGCCCCGGTCGCAGCAACGGCGGATCGAAGCCCAAGTCAGCGAGCTTATCCGGCGCGTGGGCGCTGTGCGACAGGCTCTCTTCCACGCTCAGGTGGCTGAAACGACGCTCCACACCCGTCGCCTGCGTGATGTGGCACGTCTTCGTGCAATTCACCGGCGTCTTGACCTTGTGCGGGATGACCGCCACTTCCGAACGCTCGTGGCATTCGGTGCAGCGCACTCGCGCGTGCGGCCCCTGACGATAGGCGTAGTACTCAGCGCTACAAAAGAAGAGACGCAGCTCCCCCGTCTCCGGCTCGAGCCGCCCGAGCCCGCGAAAACGGTGACACGCCAGGCAGTTCTCAGGATCTTGAGCCCAAGACGCGCTCGCCAGCGGCCCGAGCAGCACCGCAACCAGGACCAGCAGCCTCCAACCACGACCGGCGGCACTGTACGGCGGGACTCGACCCGCGCGGCCCGCGGAGCGTACGTTCCGGACGTGTTCCTGTTTGTCGTGCATATCCAGGCTGTCGTCAGGACGTGGCACTTGTACTTCGCGACCTAGAGAAGGACGTTCACCGGACGGGCACGACAGCGTCGAGCAGACCGGTACGGGCTCACGATCAGGTTGGATCTGAGCCGGACAATCCTACAAACACCGCCCAC
>CAZUCH010000213.1:0-5820 GCA_964619045.1 uncultured Planctomycetales bacterium
TGGTCGGCGCGGTGGCACTCTGGCCGCTGGTCGGAGTCTCCATCGGACGCTGGCTCACACTGGTCCTCGGCATCCCCGCCGCTTTGGCGATGGTCGTCGCCATGCTCCTGCTCATCATCGCGGCCCGGATCATCACCGCGATTATCGGCCGCCGACTAACACGGAAGCTGCCGCGCCATCGCTATCTGTACGTGTTCAACCGCGCCGGCGGCAGCATCCTGGGGGCCGTCGAGGGCGGGCTGCTCGTCTGCTGTGTCGCCTGGACGCTCGCGCTGTTGGGCCCGTCGATCTACCTCTACAGCGCCCTACTCGAGACTCGCCAGCCGGAGTTGTCGAGGATGCTGGCCGGTCTCGATCGGTGGCACATGGCCTTGCGCCACGACCCGGCGACACGATTGTTGGAGTCCGCCAACCCGCTCGAACACGTGCCCGCCTTGGTGACGGCCGTGGCGGCCGCCGAGGGGACGGTCGATTCGACTCTGTTCTGGAAGGCCTACGACGAGTGGCGCTTCGACGAGTTGCTACGCCATCCGGCGGTCCACAAGCACTTCCAGGCGTTTCAGGACGACCCCGAGACCCGTCACGCAGCGAAGGTGCGCGACCTGCGCACGCTCTTACGCAGCCGGCAGTTTGCCGAGGCGCTGGCGGATGATGAGTTATGCGCCGCGGTGGCCGAACACTGGCCGGCGATCCGCGCGCAGGTCTCGGTCGTGGACCTGCAACGCGCTGGCGGGCTTATCAAGCAACTGGACGGCGAAGACCGCGCCCAATTCGGGCACGCCCGCCGGCGGGCCGCGGAGTTCGACGTAGAGGTGCCGAACGAACTCAACGCGCCCTGAACGCCGTGCTTCTCCCCGAGGAGGGCGGGCGCTAGTTCGCCCCGCAGGGGCGCGGGCGCGTTGCCACGGGTGGAGCGCAGCGCAACCCGTGGATACAATGTGCGTCAACTCCACATTTCGCCCCGCAGGGGCGAGGAAGACGCTCATGGCGGGAACCTTCACCCGATTACTCTACCACATTGTCTTCAGCACCAAACGCCGGGCCAACCTGATAGCCGTCGAGTTCCAGCCGCGCCTGCATGAATACCTCGGCGGGGTCGTTCGTAGCGAGCGCGGCGTTGCGCATGAGATCGGCGGCGTCGCGGATCATGTCCATCTGCTGATCCAGTGGCGCACCGACGAAGCTCTGGCGACGCTCATGCGCCGGCTCAAGGCGAATTCCTCGCGCTGGTTGCACGCGGAGTTTCCAGCGATGCACGGGTTCGCCTGGCAGGAAGGGTACGCGGCGTTCACCGTGAGCCCGTCGCAATTCGATACCGTGCGGCAATACGTGCGGAATCAGGCGGCGCATCATCGACAACGGGGGTTTGTGGAGGAGTTGAGGGTGCTGTTGGAGGCGCATGGGATCGAGTACGACGAGCGGCATCTGCTGGGTTGATCGCACTGCCCCCGCCCCTTCGGGGCGGAAGAGTGTGGGCGGGTGAGGCGCGTATGGTGCCACGCGCTTCCCACCTGTCAAGAAAAAACCCTCGGGGCCGCGGTAAGCAGCCCCGAGGGTGAATTTCGCGTGTCAAGACACGTGGTCTAGTCGAAGTTCTTGATGTCGTCGGCCGTGTTGAAGAGGCCGTCCTTGCCGGGGCTCAGCAGAATAAAGCTGTTTCGGCGAACCGGAATAACCTGTGCGCTATTGTCATCAGGAGTTCCATCCTCGCCATAGGTTGTCTCGAAGACATCTTTGTCCATGATGTAGTATGCAAACGTGTCCGGTTCGCCCTCGATCACGTTTCGCCAAGCGGCCGGCGGGGTTTCTCCCTTCCAAGGGTCGGCCTTGAAGCCCTTGACTTTGTCGCTGCCATCATCAACTGTGCCGCTGCCATAATCAACTTTGAGGAAGCAACCGCAGGCGGTGCCGTAGCAGACGCAGCCGCCCGTGAAGAACGAATTGTCGGAGAAGTTGTAGATGCCCGGATAGTACGCAGTACTTCCAGGATACCAACTTGACGTCGCGATGTTCGCGGCAGCGCTGGTCGCGTGTTGGGTATTCGCAGCGTAGTAGCAGATCGGCATGTTGTACGTGTCCAGCATTATCATGCTGGTTCCTTTGGCGGTCGTCTCTGCGGCCCAGACGGGGACGAGATCCTTGGGGGCGATGACCTCAACCGAGTCGGACGTCATGTACGGACCGCTACGGGAAAAGGCCTGGTCGTTTGCTCCCAGTGGCGAATCCCCCTCTCCGGGAGCGTCGTACCAGCCCTTCTGCTCCCAGCCAGGCGTCGCGTCGTGGTAGCGGCGCGGCACAGACCTCTTGGCGATGTAGCCGTTCAAGTCCTTGCCCATCAGGTAACGCACCAGCCACTGCCCTCCGTATATGAAGTGGTCCAGCCCCTCCCCTTCCTCAGTCTGATCGACGTTTGCCATCGACGAGGGATAGTCCTCGCCGCGGCACTCGCGCGGGTTATCGTTGCGGAAGAGCTCGAGGCCGTCGCCACAGAACTTCATGATCGACTTGGTCTTGACAACTTTGGCGGCGTCACGCGCACCGGCTAGCGATGGGAGGAGAATACCGATGAGTAGGGCGATAATAGCGATGACCACCAGCAACTCGATGAGCGTGAAGCCTGTACAGGAGCACGGACAACAACGTCGGGCAGGCCGGCCGACTCGGGGCATCATACACTTCATTAGTTTCACCTTCGTCTTGAGGAGAGCTAACAAACACCACGGGAACACACATCCCAGGCGATTCCGACAACAGTCGTTATATTATGGCCGTTTCGCGGCCTGGGTTCAAGATAATTATAGCCCTTATCGGCAACGAACATCGGAATGCCCGGGCATCAGCCCAGTGATTCGACCACTTCGTCGCTGGGAGCGAATCCCCGGCGGAGCGTGTTTTCGGTGACCGTGCGCGGCTCGCAATACTGGATCAAATAGTCCGGGCCGCCGGCCTTGGAGCCCGTCCCGGACATTTTGAACCCGCCGTAGGGCTGCAAATCGACGTGCGAGCCGGTGATTGGGCGGTTGATGTACAGGTTTCCACATTCGCACAGTGCCCGGGCCTTCTCGATGTTGGCCGGCCCGCGCGAGAAGATTCCTCCGGTGAGGGCGTAGTCCGTCGCGTTGAAAATCCTGATGGCCTCATCCATGTCTTGGGCCTGGATCACGCTGATTACCGGGCCAAAGATCTCCTCGCGGGCGATGCGCGACGTGGGCGGGACACCGTGGAAGACGTGCGGGCCGATGAAGTAGCCGCCGGTCTCCTCGACCGCTTGGCTGGTGTCGGTTTCGAGCACGCAGCGGGCTTCGCGCTTGCCGATCTCGATGTACTCGCGAATGGTATCGTATGCGGCCTGGTCAATGACGGGCGGGATGGCGGTGGCCGGTTCGTCGGCCTGTCCGACGCCCTTGGCGCGGGCCGCTTCGACCAGCCGCTCGACGAAACGGTCGGCCACGCCCTCCAGCACGATCACGCGTGACGCCGCCGAGCATTTCTGCCCAGCGTAGCTGAACGCGCTGCCCATCACGCCCTTGATAGCCTCGTCCAGGTCGGCGTTGGTGTCGACGATGATCGCATTCTTGCCGCCCATCTCGGCGATCACCCGTTTGAGGCCCGGCCGGCCGGCTGGGGACTCCGCGGCAAGCCGATTGATCTCGGCGCCCACCTCACGCGAGCCGGTGAAGGTCACAATGGCCACGTCCGGGTGCTTCACGAGAGCCGCGCCGACCGTCGCGCCCGGTCCCGGCACGTAATTCACCGCTCCGGCGGGTAGCTCGACCTCGGCCATGATCTCCATCAGCTTGGACGCCACCCCAGCCGCCGTACTGGCCGGTTTCAGCACCACGGTATTACCCGTGACCAGCGCCGCCGCCGTCATGTTCATCAGCAGGGCCACCGGGAAGTTCCAAGGCGCGATCACCGCCGTTACGCCGCGCGGGGCGTAGAAGTACTCGTTGGTCTCGCCCTCGATGTCGCGCCGGCGGGGGTGGTCGGCGAAACGGACCACCTCGCGGGCATAGTAGTTGCAGTAGTCGATGGCCTCCGAGACGTCGGCGTCGGCCTCGCGCCAGTTCTTGCCGCATTCGATCGCCATCAGGCCCGCGAGATGAAATCGTCGCTGCTCGATCTTCTCGCCGATCTGGACCAGCACGGCTGCCCGCTGGCGGGGGGGTACCTGCTTCCACGCATGGTAGGCAGTTTTGGCAGCCTGCACGGCCCGATCAACGGACTGCTCGTCAGCCTGGGCGATCTTGGCGACCACCTCGCTCGGGCGTCCGGGGTTGATCGAGTCGAACCACTGGTCAGTGGTCACGGGCTCGCCGCCGATGATCAGCGGGCACTCGCGGCCCAGCTCGGCACGTGCCTGAGCCATCCCAGTCTGCATCTGCCGGCGGCCTTCTTCCCGCGAAAAGTCCGTGTTGGCAACGTTCTCGAACGGGTCCATGATCGGTTCCTCAAACTCGTATCTGACAACGATCGGCCGCTCGGGCGGGGGCGTTCGGCGACCGGTGGTGTCCGGGTTTTCCAACAGTGCGTTCACATCGACGTTTTCGTCGCTCGATTGCCGCAGGAACGACTCGTTGGCAGTGTTTTCCAGTAGTCGGCGTATGAAGTACGCCATTCCGTTAAGTAGATTCCCGTACGGGGTGTAGATGCGCGGCCGAGCCCCCATCTGGATGGCGGCCTTCTTCGTCGGGTCACCCATGCCGTACAGCATCTGCACCTCGAACGCCCAGTCAGGCACCTCCAGCAGTCGCCGGACCGCGATGGCGTGGCACAAGCTGCGGACATTGTGGCTGGCGAAGGCTCCGTGTACGTGCTCGTAGTTCTCCAGCAGCAGCCGAGTCATCCGCTCGTAACAGGCGTCCGACTGCCATTTCTGCTCCCAGACCGGCGCCGGCCAGTGCCGTTGGGCCGCCCAGACCGTCTCGCTGTCCCAGTAGGCACCCTTCACGAGTCGCACCCAGATCGGCGTGCCGCGCCGCTTGGCATACTCGACCGTGCGGGCCGCGTCCTGGTCGCCGTCCTTGAGGTAGGCCTGTAGCACGATGCCGAAGTGCGGGTAATCCCTGAACTCGTCCTCGATGAACAGCTCTTCGCAGAGTTCGAGGGTCAAGTCCTTGATCGCGTAGTGCTCCATGTCGATGTGGACGTGGACGCCGTTCTCCATGCCCTTGCGCAGCAGCGGCCGGAGGACTTCCTTGCAGCGGTCTTTCGAGGCCTGGGGGGCGATCGGGTCGAAGCCGGGGAAGAGCGAGGTCAACTTGACCGACACGTTCACGCGTGGGATCGACTTCCCGTCGCCGCCGTCAACCAGCGGCACGTCCGCCCACCCCTCGGCCAGGCGCGGCAACTCGTCGATCAGGTCCATATAGGTTGCGTGATAGGCCTCGGCCTCGATCGTCGAGACCGCCGCCTCGCCTAGTACGTCGATCGTGAAGGCCATCTTCTGGTAACGCAGTCGGCGGATGGCGCGTTCGGCCTCCGCGATCGTGGACCCGGGGATGAAGCTGCCGGCCATGAAAGACGCGCCGCCGCGCGCCGCCGCTCCGAATGTGCGGGCGGTGAGCGAGTCGGTGCGGCGGAAGTTCATCATCCGCGAGGCGAGGCGCACGAAACGGTCCATCACCGTCTTGGAGTCCAGCTCGCGCAGCGCGGCCCGAGCATCGGGGTCGGGTGCTCCGCGTGTGGTACCGCCGTGCTCGGGTAGGACGAAGTATTCCTTGAGGTGTCGGGCGATGTCGGCATCGTCACGCATCATTGGGAGGACGTCTACGAAGCGGAAGGCCTGCACCTTGAACCACTCGTCCCGCATGCACATTT
>CAZUCH010000214.1:0-5783 GCA_964619045.1 uncultured Planctomycetales bacterium
GTCCTTGCCGCTGGCATCGGGCGACGTGTCCTGATGCGCCAGCCAGGCGATCGTAGGAGCGCCGTCGACGTTACCGGGGATCGTGCCCATGACGATGTTGTGTTCGCTAACACTGACGTCCTTCAGGCCAAGAGCCTTCATCTCCTCGGACAGCATCTTGCCCAAGTCCCATTGGCCGGGCGAACTCGGGGCGTCGGTCGCATCCTCGACAGCGGTGGTCTCTACTTTGACATAACGGCAAAAACGGTCCAGCAACGTGTCCATTACGGGTCTCCAGTGGCATGCCAGTGGCTTGGCTATATTAACTCGCTCCCCGCCCACTCTCACGCGGGGCAGATGTGCAGCCTATCGGGGAAGCGCCGCGCAGGCAAACAGCCGCCACGCCCGCCGTATTCACACCAGCCCCCCCGACTGTCAAGACGATCCGCCGCTCTAGCCGCCTAGGGCGTCGACAAACGGGTCGATGTCGTCGAAGTCAATCTGCCCGTTGCCGTCCATGTCGCAGAACGTCTGGCCATCGCAATCTGGGAACAGCTCCTCGTAGCCGCCGCTGAGCAAGGCTACGAACGGGTCGATGTCGTCAAAATCCACGCGGCCGTCACAGTTGGCATCGCCCATCACGACGAGCTGGTTGTAGTACACGTAGTTGCCCTTGCTGTTATCCCAATTCGTGATCGACATGTCCAGCTTGCTGGACACCGTGTACGCGACCTCCAATTCGGCGGTCACATCCCGCCCCAAGGCCACCCAGCCGAGGTCAAAGCTGCACGTGTAGTCTGCCGGTCCCAGCGTTTGACCATCGACGACCACCGCCGTGATCTCCTGGATGGGTTGGTGCGCCAGGTAAAACAGCCGGCGATCACCATCCGCGGCAAAGACCTCCCGCGCCGGGCGCAGACCGTTCTTGTCGATGTCGCCGAAGGAAATCTTCTCGATAACGCTCGTGCGGCTGGTCGCCCAGGTGTAGGTCGCGGGCAGAGCGCCCCCGTCGTTGTAGAAGAGCCGCACGGGCTTCCACCAGCCGCCGGTGGCCAGGTCAAGATCGCCGTCGGCGTCGATATCGGCCAAGGCCACCGCCGAGCAATAGCCCTCGTAGTAACTCCACGAAGCGGTGGTCTCGAACAGCCCGCCGCTCTGACCGTCATACTGCCGGAACCGCCCGCTGCCGCCGATCTGGTTGTTGTCGGCCACGAGCAAATCGAGCACGCCGTCGCCGGTGACGTCACCCGCCGTGACCATGATCGCGTCCTGCTCGATGATGTCCGTCAGTTGCCAACTAGCGGTCGTCTCGAGCATGCCGCCCAGATTGCGGTACACCCGGCTGACGGTGTTCGACGCGGCGTATGCCAAGTCAAGCCAGCCGTCGCCGTCGGCATCCATCCAGGCCGCGCCCTGGCAATCCGACGTGTCGTCCGAAACCCACCTCGGGGACGCCCCCAGGGTGCCACCCGTGTTGACGTAAACGACGTTCGCATCCTCGTTCGGCGCCCCGTATGCCCAGCCGGTGGCGACGGCCAAGTCGGGCCGCCCGTCGCCGTTCATATCGCCGAAGGCCACGCCGAACGCGTTGCCGATGATGTTCGCTTCCCAGTCCGGCAATGACGAAAGCGTGCCGGCGTTGTTGAAGTAGACCTTGGCGATCGGAGCCACGGTTTGGGAGTTACCCAAATGGGCCACCGCGATATCGAGCCAACCATCGCCGTTCACATCCGCAACGTCGAGGTGCCCGTTGTAGGCGTTGTCGATCGATTGCCAGTCCGGCCAGGAGGGATACGTGCCGTCGCCCTGGTTGTAGTACACCGCGACGTGTTCCTGCGCCATGTCGTTCCCGTTGGCGACCACCAGGTCCAACCACCCGTCATGATCCAGGTCCACAAGCGCCCCGCCGGTACTCACCGGATGGTCCGACGACGTCCAGTCCGGCGTCGGATTATAAGCCGGCTGCCCAACGGCTCCAGAAGCACACGAACAACACGCGACGATCAAAGACACTACTCGCATTTGCATTCTCCAAGCCTCCAGGCAGACAAGCGGCATAACTCAGCCGCAGCTGATTCTACTCCCCGAGCCGCCCCGAATAAACAGAAATCCGCCGCGCTTAAGTCCGCCGTCGAATCAGCACGGCAGTCAGATCGTCAGCTTGGGGGGCATCGCCGCTGAACAGCCGCACCTGTTCGTGCAGGCCCAGGATCAACTCATCGAGCGGCAAATCGCCCGAAGCGCCGACGAAGTCCACCACACGCTGCTCGCCGAACAGCTCCCCGGAGGGGCTCTCGGACTCGTAGAACCCGTCGGTCAGCAGCACTGCGGCCGCACCGGGCTCGAAGTCGAAGCTCTCGACCTCGTAGCCCAGCTCACAGGTGATGGCCAGCGGCAGGCCGGTCGCACAGCGCAGCTCGCTACCGGCCGTCGACACAAAGAGCAGCGGCCCCTGTCCGGCCGATGCGTAGTCGAGGCGGTGCCGCCGCCCGTCCAGAATACCGATGAACGCCGTCACGAAACGATCACTCATCAGGTCATCATTCAACAGTTGGTTGATTCGCCCACATACGGCGGCCAGATCATCGGTCGTCGCGAGCAGTGCCCGCACCAGCGCGCGGCACTGTGCGATCACCAGCGCCGGCCCAATGCCGTGCCCACTGGCGTCGGCCAGTAGCACCGCTTGCCGACCGTTGTCCAGCTTGATGAAGTCGTAGCAATCGCCGCCCGTTTCGTCCGCCGAACGGTTCCACCCCGCAATCTCGTAGCCCTCGACCACCGGATTGGCGTCGGGCAGCAACTGCCGCTGTATCTTCCGGGCCACGTCGAGATCGTGAGTCATGCGCTCCGCCTCGGCGTGTTCGTCCAGTAACGCTTGCCGATGGAGGGCCACGCCGGCTTGAGCACTCAAGACACGGGCCAGATCCTCATCCTCTGGGCCAAACGGTCCGGTCGACTTGTTCAGCGCCTGCAACACGCCGATCAGCTCGCCCGTCAGGTTCTCCAGCGGAAGTGTGAGCAGGTGACGAGTGCGGAATCCGGTCTGCTTGTCAACATCGCGATTGAAACGCGGGTCGGCGTACGCATCCGGGACGTTTACCACCTCGCGCCCGCTGGCGGCCGCGCCGGCGATCCCACGATCGGCCGGAAACCGAATCGACTCCGCACCTGTAGCCACACGGGCGTACAACTCGTTCGTCTCCCGGTCGTACAGATAGATCGTCGCCCGCTCGCAACCGAGCACCTCGCAGGTCGCCTCGATGATCGTGCCCAGGAGTTCCGTCAGATCGAGCGTCGCGGCCATCTGCCGCGTGACTTCCAGCAGACGTTGGAGATTCTCGACTTGGCTGCCCGATGTACCCATTGGGCCGTAGCCTACGCTCAGAGCCAAGCCGCGTCCAACCCTCCCCACTACTACGGATCGCCCAGACCGGGCGATCGCCCCGAAGGGGCGCAGGCGCATAGCCACGAGTGGAGCGAAGCGCAACTCGTGGACAAAACGCGTCCACCCCCACCATTCCGCCCTGAAAGGGCGGGGGCAGCGTGCCCGCGATTCGGGCCGGTCGGATCGCCGGCGCCAATCCCGTCACGGACCAGCGGCGGCGCGCATCAGAACGTCGTTCCGCACTCCGGACAGCGACGCTCGGGCAACTGCCACAACAGATAACCGCATTTCGCACACCGCGGCTCTTCGATGTCTATGCGGAACTTCAGACCGCAGTCTTCGCAGCTACTCGCCCCAACAACTACAGTCTGCTGCATCGTGCAGCGCGGACAGTGGATCTCAATCGTCGCCGAAGTCGTCTCAAAGCCCTCTACCTTCTCAACGCCCCGGAGCTTGGCGATGATCAGCAGCGACAACGAACCGCACCCGTCGAGCACGCCCACGGCGCCCAACACGCGATAGAAAAGCTCCTCGCGCGGCTCGAATTCGATCCCAATCACCGCCATCAGCGCCATGGCCCATACGCAGGCCAGCGTGCCGCGGAAGATCCACGTCAGCCCAGAGCCGCCGGGCACCCGGACCAGCAGGCACGTGTGCGCCAGCGAGAAGGCCAAGACCGCGGCGATGCCCGTTGCCCTTTCAAACCAGTCGCCCCAAGCCGCCTCGGACCAGAGGCAGACCACGAAAGCCGCAAAGCCGACCGCGCAGGCCGCCAGCCCGGCCAGCGGCAACGGCGACCACTGGCGGCGTTCGTGCAGGTCGCCACAAGGGATGGCGGTGAGGTAGTACCCGATTAGGACAAGCGTCGTCAAAACGGCATATAACGCCGGCTCGTCCGGCCCACCCGGCCACCAGATGCCACCGACCAGGACGCAGAAGTTCAGGCCGAACGCCACAAGGCCCCAGACACTCAGCCGTGGCCACTGTTGGCGTTCCAGCGTGGTCACGCACGCCATGGCAATGCCACTGTGCAGCGCCAATCCGCCGAGCGTGAGCAGAACCCGGGCTGTCAGCTTGCCGAAGTTGCCCAGCAGCAGCGTCAGCACCGCCACCAGCGCCCCGAACACCAGCGAAATAACCAGCGTCCGCAGAAACCAACGCTTCAAACGCAGCCGCTGAGCGACAGACTCCTCGGCGTTAGTATTCGTCATTTCCGCCACGGCTCACTCCCATACGACGCACTCCGCACGCCTGCGACATAGTAAGCGCATCAGCGAGCATAGCCAGCCAGCCGGCGCGCCACCAGACCGTCACAGTCCGCGTGCGACTGCAACTCCACGGCGTTGAAATCCGCGTGGTGGTTGTTCTGAAAATCGACAATCACCCACTCACCGGCCCGATCGCAGACGATGAAGTGGACCGCCCAAACCTGCTGATTGCTCGGGCGAATCGTGTACTCGGCGCACAGGGCATAGTCGGCCTCGGGCGGATGGGCGCGAACATAATCCCGAAACGCACGCGCCAGATCCCACAACTGCTTCTGCTCGTTGCGGTTGGCCGCGATCCCGAAGCGCGGCGACTCGTCGCTCACCGAGCACGTCCCCAGCTTCCGGTCGTTGCACAACTGCGCCAGATGCCGCGCGCACTCGCCGTCAACGCCCGCCCCCACCTGGGCCGGGTAGATCGTGACAGTCGCCGACCGCCCCGCCTTCTGCAACACCTTCAGACGAGCCTCCATCGCGGAACACTCCTCGTCGCTCGGCGTCCCGGATTTCCTGGCCAACAGGCGGGCCATCTTGCCGCCATTTGAAGTGTCATCCGGCAGTTCGTCCAAGCTCAGCGGATCACCCAGCCGCTCGGACAGCAGCACGCAACACGTCATCGGGTTGCTCGGCTTGAGACGCTTGAAATCACTGTCATTCGGCGTCTGGCGGTCGGACCACACGACATTGCCGCGCCGATCAACAATGATCGCCCGCACTCCGGTCACGCCGGACTGCCGGCTACCGAGTATCTCGCCAAAAACAACGTACTCGGTGGCAAACTCGCCCTCTTTGACGAACTCCCCAAAAGCGGCTGCCACCGCGTCCAGCTCGGCCCCTTCCGCCGGCCGAAACTCCCGGTCGACCGTCTCGATTGCGTCATGTCCCGCGCGTTCGAGAAACATGCCCAACACGTCGGCGACATCCCGATCCGGATTGCCGCCCAGCACCACGGGGACAATGGTCAGCGAGGCCCCGGGCACGATCTTCTTCGCCGGTCCGGCCTTCGCAGCATCGGCGTCACTCCCGAATTCATCACCCAGCCCGGCTATCACGATCGCCGTCGCGTCGCCGACATTCTGCGGATCAATGCTCTTGAACACGTCGCGATGCGAGTTCACAAGCGTCCCCCACGCCACCGTGCCCTCGGCATCAAC
>CAZUCH010000215.1:0-5771 GCA_964619045.1 uncultured Planctomycetales bacterium
CCGACCCATGAGGTCGCGGAACGCTTCGTCGGGCAGGTCAATGAGCATGTTGTCGCCGCCGGATTTCCCTTGACCATCGAGCAGGCCTGAGCTATATTCGCCCACGGTCACTGGTGTCCGGCTGCTTGGAGCGGCCGGAAGAATAGGGAATTCGGTGAGAAACCGAAACGGCCCCGCCGCTGTGACCGGGAACGAACGCTGCATTTGTCATTGGCCGCGATTGCGGCTGAGAAGGCGCAGCCAGTAGGTGTCGCGGGCGAATTCGCCCCGACGCGCCCGGGAGTCAGAAGACCTGCCAGAACGACCGATCGTCGGATGCCCTTCGTGGGAAGGTGCGGTGATCGCTTCTCGGTCAACCATCCCTGGTTTGTTATCAATGGTCGGCGTTAGTCAGCACTGCTTGGCTGCGCGCCCATAGCCGAAAACGCTCACACGCCAATACACTCCTCGATGGGTACTCCGGCCAGGTGTTTCGCTGGAGGAGTTGTACTGTGGAAGCAATCAAGATTGTAGTGTGTGCGGCCATCTTAGGTGTGTGTTCGCTAGCCATGGCGCCGGCGAGAGCGGCGGTTGTGGACTTCGAGGAGTTTGGGGCGCCGCCCTACTCACTGGAGGCCGAGTCGTACTGGAACGGCTCGGACGGCTCCGGCGGCTTCACCAGTGCCGGGACCTACTTCAACAACTCGTACACCGACTACGGGGCTTTCTACAGTTGGTCCGGCTGGTCGGTCTCCAACGTCACCGACAACACTACCCCCGGCTACGATAACCAGTTCAGCGCCTTCCCGGGCAGCGGAGCCGGTGGCTCGGAGTTCTACGGCGTGTCGTTCATATACCCCTTCGACCCTGTCCCCCGGATCGACCTGCCTGCCGGCGCGGAGCTGGAGTCGCTAGAGGTTGCCAATTGCACCTACCCGGCCCTGTCGATGCTCAATGGCGACCCCTACGCCAAGCAATTCGGCGGCCAGACCGGCGACGACCCGGACTGGTTCCGCCTGACGGTCACCGGGCTGGACGAAGCCGGCGCGCCGATCGGCGGTGTCGAGTTCTACCTGGCCGACTATCGCTTCGAGAACAACGACCTGGACTACATCGTCGACGACTGGGCCTCCGTGGATCTGACCGCGGTCAGCTCGGCCCGGAGCCTGACCTTCGCACTGGACTCATCCGACGTGGGCCAGTACGGCATGAACACCCCGGCGTACTTCGCGGTCGACAACCTGACGTTCGTACCGGAGCCGGCCACGGCGGGGATGTTCCTGCTGGCTGGCGTTTGGCTAGGCAGAGGACGGCGCTTGTCGCGCAGAGTGGGGGGGATGTGATGGAGGCCGGCGGAATCACCGGCAAGATGCCGGTGGCACACTCTGTACTGTCACATTCCGCGGCACGGCGCTGTTCAGCCCTGGCCGCCGGATTGTGGCTGGCCATGGCGACACCGTCGTGGGCTCAGTCGCCATACGCGGCGGCGGTTGTCGGGTTTGACCCGGCCCCGGGACAATTCATCAATGACGAGTTGTACAACGACCCACAGGTCGCACTCGGCCGACCTTACGGCGGTGGGTGGCAGGATCCGGGAGTGTCGTCGCTCGTGTCGCTGGGCGGCTTCGGCGGCTCGATCACCCTGGCATTCGACCACACCGTTCTCGACGACCCGGCCAATCCCTTCGGACTGGACGCAATCGTATACGGCAACGCGCACTGGGTTTCGATGAACCCCAATCGCCGGTGGGCAGAGTGCGGGTATGTCGAGATCAGCCGCGACGTCAACGACAACGGCCAGGCGGACGACCCCTGGTATCTGGTCCCCGGCTCGCACATCGGCGATCCGGCGGGGCAGTGGGAAGTGCAGGGTTGGGACGACGACATAGACGACCTGACCTACCCGCCCGAGGACGCCGACTGGATTCCGCCCGGCATGAGTGGCTTCTGGACCAGCGGCGCGTTCCGTCTCCCGCCCGAGGTGTTCGAGACGATCATTGTGGCGAATCCGAACGGAACCGGCCCCGACGTCGAGGACGACGGTATCTGGGGTTACGCCGACTATTCGCCGACGCTGGCGTTGGGTGATTTGGACGCGGACAACCAGGTCGAGGATCCCGACATCCTCCCGGAGGATTTCTACACGCGGCCCGACAACCCGCTCAAGGTTGGCATGACGCCCGGGGCGGGGGGCGGCGACGCGTTCGATATCGCCTGGGCGATTGACGCCACGACTGGTCAGCCCGCCAATCTCGACGGCTTTGACTTCGTGCGCATCACGGTCGCCGTCAACCTCGTGATTCTCTACCCACCGCCGCCGCTGAACGAACTTTCCACCGAGATCGACGCCGTGGTCGATGTCGAGGAAGGGCAATTCGGCGACGCCGAGAATGATGGAGACATCGATGCGGACGATTCTCTGCTGTTGGGCGAGTGTCTGGGCGGGCCGGCCGTGGCGGCGGCGACGTGCCCGTGCCGCGTGATGGATTTCGACCAGGATCACGACGTCGATTTAGTCGATCTGGCCGGGTTTCAAATCGTGTTCTCTGGAGAGTAGGAGGCGGTGCTTTGATGGCGACGGCAACCAGCGAGCCCCGCTGCCCGCGACAGCCCGGCGGCTTCACGCTGATCGAGCTGCTGGTTGTCATCGCTATCATCGCGCTACTGCTGTCGATCCTGTTGCCCAGTCTGCATGGCGCCCGTGAGCAGGCCCGGGCCGCCGTGTGTGGTTCCAATATCCGCCAGCTCGCGCTGGCCAACACCGGCTACGCCTTCGAGCACGCCGGACGTTTATGCCCAGGAGCCGCGGGGGCGCGGCTCGAGAATCGCCGGCGTTGGCATGGTACGCGTGCCGGCGGCGACGTCGAATTCGACCCGTGCCTCGGGCCGCTCGTGCCGTACCTGACGGCGGACGCTCGTATTCGCGAATGCCCCTCCTTCGCCGACTACATCCGTGTCGGCGGCTTTGAACGCGGCAACGGCGGCTACGGCTACAACCAGTCCTACATTGGGCGCGTGCTCAAGAAGAAATCCAACGGCTCCTTCGAGATCATCACCGACCAGACCGGCGTGCTGATCGAGCGCGTTCGGCGGCCGGCCGAAACGCTGATGTTCGCCGACACGGCCTTCGCGGCCATGGCGGAGGGCGTGATCGAGTACAGTTTCGCCGAGCCACGCCTGCACCCAGAGTACCTGCACTACGAGGGGGCTCGAATGGACCCGTCCATACACTTCCGGCACTCCGGCCGGGCCAACGTTGTCTGGTGCGACGGCCATGTCACCCGTGAGAAGCTCAGTTTCACATGGAAGAGCATCGTCTATGAGGGCGATCCGGCGGCGGAGTCCATCGGCTGGTTCGGTCTCGACGACGACAACAGCCTGTTCGACCTGGAATAGCAATCCACCTCGTGCGGGAGTTGGCCCGGCGAACTCGGATTGATCTACGCGGCCAACGCCCCTATCTTACACGCTGTTTGACCGTACCCAAGACGACGAGAGTGTCTATGTCGCTTGTAAGCCCGGAGTTATTGGCTATCCTGGTCTGTCCCGTCGCCACGTGCCATGGCGAGCTGGAAGATAGCGGCGATCGGCTGCTGTGCCGGCGTTGCGGGCTACAATACCTAGTGGATGGGCGGTGTCCGGTGCTGATCCCGGAAGAAGCCGAGCCCACGCAAGAGTCCTGAGTGACAGACAGTATGCCCGATAACGACCGTTTCGCGATCGTCAGCGATATCCACTCCAACCTGGAGGCACTCCAGGCCGTGCTGGCCGACATCGACGATCGCGGCATCAAGGAGATCGTCTGCCTCGGCGACGTCGTGGGCTATGGCGCCAACCCCAAGGAGTGTCTGGACCTGATCCGGGAGCGCGCCCGACTAACCATGATGGGCAATCACGACCACGCGGTCCTCTACGAGCCCACGAACTTCAACCCGCCGGCCGAGCAGGCCTGCTACTGGACACGTCGCACGCTGGAGGACGAGCCCGACACCGAGCTGCGCAACGCGCGGTGGGCGTTTCTGGGGAGTCTGCCGATCCGCATGAAGGAGCTGGATGTCCTTTTCCTTCACGCTTCGCCGCGCCGCCCGATGAATGAGTACATCTTTCCCGAGGACGTCTTCACCAATCCGCAGAAGGTCGTGGCAAACTTCGAGCGGCTGGATGCGAGACTGTGTTTCATCGGACACACCCATCAGCCGGGCGTCTTTGTCGACGACCCGTATTTTGATCCTCCCAACGAGCTGCCCGATTCGCCTTACTACGAGATTGATGAGGAGCGGGCAATCATCAACGTTGGCAGCGTGGGTCAGCCGCGAGACCGCGACACGCGGGCTTGCTACGTGGTCGTGTATCGGCGTGACAGCGACGCCAGCGGCAGCAGCTTGGTGGCGGCGGCTCTGGGGTGCAGCATCGAGCAAGTTGAATACGTGCGGGTCGAGTACGACATCGAGATGGCCGTCCAGAAGATCCTCGCCGTGCCGGAGTTGGAGGATCTGCTTGGTACGCGTCTGTATGAAGGCCGCTAGCCGCGGCGGGGCGATCGACGGTCACCAATCTGGGATTGATGCCACCGGAATCATGGGAGCAGGTACAAATGTCCGAGCGCGCGGCTGACGGTCAGATGGACATCGAGGTCCGCTATTCTGAAACCGACTCGATGGGCTACCTCCATCATTCGCGCTATCTGGTGTACTTCGAGATGGGCCGCATGGAGCTCTTGCGGCGCCGTGGGATCGACTATCGACTCATGGAGGAGCGCGGGTTCTTCTATGTGGTGGCCCGGCTCGAGTGCAAATACCGTGCCCCAGCCCGCTACGGCGAGATCCTGACCCTGACAACCACAGTCGGGCGGATGACGCCGGTGAGAATCGAGCACAACTACCGGCTCACGCACGGAGCAGTGCTGGTGGCCGAGGCCAACTCGACAATTGCGGCGGTCGGATGTGACGGTCGGCCGGTGGCCTTGCCAAATGACCTGTGGGCGCAGATTGGAGGCGTGGCAGGCGGCGGGGTTGCCCGCTAGACTGCCGTGTTGCCGAACTCGCCGGCGATTATGGCCGGCGGCCCAAACAACCGAGGATGCAGCGATGAGAATACCGGATTGGTCTCAGTCACTCGTTATCATCTTTGCGCTGGGCTTGGCGGCGGCAGCCGCCGGGCAGGCGCAGGATCCGCCAGCCGCCGATGATCCGAAGAAGGCCCCTGAGCGCGTCGACCCCGAGCCGCCTGATCGTCACCGCGTGCCGCCGCGCCCCGCACCGCGCGAACCCGTTAGGGAGATGACTGAGCCGGCCGGAGAGCGCGTCGAGGAGGTCGTCGAGCCTGGCCAAGAACCGGGCGGAGAGCGGCTGCGGATGGCGCCGGACGTTGCCCAGGCCGGCAGCATGAATGTGGCCCTCGAGATCGAATCAGGCGGCAAGAGCTGGGGTACGATCATCGTCGAGTTGAATCGCGACAAGGCCCCGCGCGCGGTCGATAACTTCCTCACGTATGTGGATGAAGGTTTCTACGACGGGACTATCTTCCACCGCATCCTCGCCGGCTTCATCATTCAGGGCGGAGCATACTCGCGGGCCAGCCGGCTCAAGACTGACGGCTTGCGCGATCCGATTCCCTGCGAGGGCAAAAACGGGCTGCGGAACCTGCGTGGGACTATCGCCATGGCGCGCGGCAGCCTGCCACACTCAGCCACCTCGCAGTTCTTCATCAATCTCGACGACACCCCGGGGCTCGACGCGGGCGCCAAGCTCGGCGACGAATGGGGCTACTGCGTGTTCGGGCGGGTCGTCGAG
>CAZUCH010000216.1:0-5770 GCA_964619045.1 uncultured Planctomycetales bacterium
GAGATCATCAAGGTCGAGCGGCCCGGCGCCGGCGACGACACCCGCACATGGGGACCGCCCTTCGCGGAGGGCGAGAGCGCGTATTACCTGTGCTGCAATCGGAACAAGAAGTCAATAACCGTTGACCTGAAGAAACAGCGCGGCATCGAGCTGATCAAGGAGTTCGCCAAGGTCTCCGACGTCCTCGTGGAGAACTTCACGCCAGGGCTCATGGAACGCTTCGGGCTGGACTACGAGACACTGCGCGAGATCAACCCGCGCTTGGTCTACTGTTCGATCACCGCCTACGGCCAGGACGGCCCCTACCGCGACCGACCCGGATACGACATGGTGCTCTCGGCGGTCGGCGGGTTGATGTGGATCACCGGCCCGCGCGGCGGCGAGCCCTGCAAGGTGGGCGTGGCGATCACCGATGTGAACACCGGCGTCCATGCCCAGGGGGCGATCACCGCGGCCCTGTTCTGGCGGGAACGCTCCGGCCGCGGCCAGTACATCGATTGCAGCCTGCTCGACACGCAGGCGGCCTGCCTGGCCAATATCGCCAGCAACTACCTCGTCGCCGGTAGAGAGGCCACTCGTTGGGGCACCGCACACGAGTCGATCATCCCCTACCAGGTCTTCAACGCGAAGGACCGGCCCATCGCGATCGCCGTGGCAAACCAGAAACTGTGGGGTATTTTCTGTAAAGCAATCGGTCACGAGGACTGGACCAACGACCCGCGCTTCGAATCCAACCCGAAACGCGTCGAGAACCGCGAACAGCTCCTACCGCTGGTAGCCGAGGTGCTGGCGGAAAAAACCTGTGACGAGTGGATGGACCTGTTCGTGAAAGCGTCGGTTCCTTGCGGCCCCGTAAACAACATGGAACACTTGTTCGCCGACCCGCAAATCAAGCATCGCAACATGGTTGCGGAGATCGCGCATCCGACCATCGGCACGCTTCGCCTGGGCGGAATCCCGATCAAGTACTCCGAGACGCCGCCTACCGTGTATCTTCCGCCGCCACTGCTTGGGCAGCACACGGACGAGATACTGACCGACGTCCTGGGACACTCGCCGCAACAAATCGCGGAGCTGCGCGAACAGGGGGCGATCTAGAGCATATCGCTCTTCAGTGTAGCGTCCAACCCCCGTGTCGGACGTGGAATCATCGGACAACCTACGGCCGACAGGGGCGTCGGCCGCTACAAGATAACGCCAAATGCTCTGGCGGCCCGCCGTGAAGGCCGGCGGCGGGCGGAGTTCGTAGCGGCCGACCGCCAAGGAATCGCGACATGAAACGCTCGCTCATTGGGCAACTCCTGATCCTCGGCCGGCGATCCGCGATCCTCATCGCCCTGGCAATCATCACTTGTATGAGCCTCTCCTGCTCGGACGAGCCACGACAGAGCATTTCCATCGGGACCGGCGGCACCGGCGGCGTGTACTATCCCTACGGCGGTGGTCTGGCCGAGCTCTGGTCCAAGCGCGTGCCGGGTCTCAGGGCCGTTGCCGAGGTCACTGGCGGCTCGGTTGAGAACGTGCGACTGGCTCACAAGGGCGAGACCGTCATCGGCGAGATCATGGGGGATGTCGCGTTCCAGGCCTGCCGCGGCCAGGGCAAGTTCGAGGGCACGCCACAGAAGATCCTGGGCCTGGCCGCCATGTACCCCAACATCCTTCAGATCGTGGCGCACAAGAGCTCTAGTTTGGATCACATCAGCCAGCTCAAGGGGAAGACCGTGAGCATCGGTGCTCCCGGCAGCGGTACCGCCTTCATGAGCGAGTTGGTATTGGAGGCCCTCGACATCCCGGAGGACAGTTTTCAGATTCGCCGCCTGTCCTTTGTCGAGAACGCAAATGCCCTGCGGGATCACAGTATCGACGCCGGCATCTGGTGCGTGGCCCCGCCGACCAGTTCTATCATGGACCTGGCCACCACCCACAACATCAAGATCATTCCATTCAGCCCCGATGAGCTGAAGAAGATCACGCAACGCCATACTTTCTACTCGGGCTATGAACTGCCGGCGGGTGTATATCGCGGCGTGGATGAGCCCGTACAGACCCTCAGCGTATGGAACATGATCATCTGCCAAGCGGACCTTCCAGAGGATCTGATCTACCAGCTCGCCAAGGTTCTGTTCGAAAACAACGAGTATATGCGGAGAATCCACCCCTTCGCGCAGCACACCACCCCCGAGAACACGGTCGAGCATTCGCCCATCCCGTTGCATCCGGGAGCTATCAAGTACCTCAAGGAGAAAGGGCTGGACATTCCAGACCGGCTGCTGCCCGGGGGCAGTTGATTGGGGATTGGGGATTGACGATTGACGATTGGGGATTGACGATTGGAGGGTGATGTCGGAGTCCAATCCCCAATCCGCAATCCTCATTCGGCCGTTGGCAACCGTCGTCTCGGTGCTGGCCATCGGCCTGAGCCTGTTTCATCTCTACACGGCCGGCGCCGGTGCCATGACCGCCATCGTGCAGCGCTCGGTCCACCTGGCCGCCATCCTGGCGCTGACCTTCATCCTGCGGCCCTTGTTTGCAAAGGCACGCCAGGATCGCTTCTCCGTCTGGGTGGTCCCGGATCTTGTGCTGGCGGCGGCCTCCATCTGCTGCTGCCTGTATGTGATCCACTACCTGGACGACATCTACGCGCGGCAGGGAAACTGGATCTTCAGCGACGTCGTGGTCAGCATCGCGGGCATCCTGCTCGTACTGGAAGCCTGCCGCCGAGTCATCGGCTGGTTCATGTCCGGAATCTGCGCCGCCTTCCTGCTCTACGCCTACTTCGGCTACTACATGCCCGATCTCTTCGCCCACAAGGGCTATGGCGTCGAGCGCATCGCCACCACCCTGTTCCTCACAACCGAGGGCATCTTCGGGTTGCCCATCGGCGTCGCGGCGACATTCGTCTTCGTCTTCGTGCTCTTCGGCGCCTTCCTGGAAGTCAGCGGCGGTGGCAACTTCTTCATCAATCTGGCCTACGCCCTAACCGGACGTTTCTCCGGCGGCCCGGCTAAGGCGAGTGTCGTGGCCAGCGGGTTCATGGGCTCGGTGTCCGGCTCCGCCGTGGCCAACGTCGTGGCCACCGGCTCTTTCACCATTCCAATGATGAAGAAGGTGGGTTATCGACCGCATGTGGCCGGCGCCATCGAAGCCGCCGCCAGCACCGGCGGCCAGCTCATGCCGCCGATCATGGGCGCCGGCGCTTTCCTCATGGCCGAATTCACCAACACCAGTTACCTCACGATCATCAAGATCGCAATCGTGCCCGCCATCCTCTACTACATGACCGTCTTGCTCTTCGTGCACTTCGAAGCCAAGAAGACGGGGATCGAGGGTCAGCCCAGGGATAAGCTGCCCAGGGCCCTCACGGTGATCAGGGACGGCGTGCATTTCATCATCCCGGTCGTGGCTCTCATCACGGCCCTGGTGATGCACGTCTCACCCATGATGGCCGGCTTCGCCGCGGTAGTAAGTACCTACGTCGCCAGCACCCTGCGCAAGAAGAGCCGTATGGGATTGCGGCTGGTCCTCCAGGCTCTCGAGCGCGGGGCACGAAACGCGATCATGGTCTCGGTGGCCTGCGCCGCCGCGGGCATCATCGTCGGCATTGTCGGCCTCACCGGCCAGGGCCTGAACTTCAGCAGTCTGGTTCTGCAACTCTCCATGGACATCAAGGTCGTCGCCATCCTGCTGATCGGCGTGGCCTCGTTGGTGCTGGGAATGGGGCTGCCGGTCACGGCCAGCTACATCGTGCTCGCCACGCTGGCCGGTCCGGCGCTGCTTGACATGGGCGTACCGCTACTGGTCACTCACATGATTGTCTTCTGGTATTCCCAGGACGCCAACGTCACTCCCCCGGTGAGCCTGGCCAGCTTCGCCGGCGCCGGTATAGCCGGCGCTCACCCAATGAAGACAGCCTTCACCTCCTGGAAGTTGGCAAAGGGGCTGTACATCATCCCCATCGTCATGGCCTACCGACCCCTCCTGGGCGGAGCCCCGGCATGGGAAGTGACGTTGACCATGGTTGCATGTGGTGCGGGGTTGCTGGCCTTCGCCGCCGCCCTGGACCGCTACCTCCTGCGGCGAGCAACTTGGATGGAAACCATCATGCTGCTCACGGCCGCGGGCTGCCTGTTCTGGCCGGACACCAACCTGCCCGGCGGCACCACCGTCTCAGCCTACGCCACCGATGCCTTCGGCGGCGCCATGCTGGTTACCGTGGTCCTCATGCAGAAACGGTCAGCCAGCGCTCCTCGGCTTCGGCCATAGAATCGATGGCACGTGACAGCCGAGGAGGCTGATAGACTTCCTTCCATCAGGCATACGGCACTGAGATCTCGAACCGGCCGGCCTTGAGTCGCGCAAAGACACCGCAGGTGAGAATCGACTGCCTGAGCATCAGACCGCCCAACACTCCGGCCACGGCGGCGATAATGCGCGCTGTTCCGGCCGCACTCCCGTCGAGAGTGAGGACGCTGAGAAGCTCCAGAGCAAGCGGGAGCAGGAGGCCCACGATCACCACGCCAAACCAGAAGAGAGGCGCCACCGCACCGGTGAGCAGGAGCGCCGCCGAGGCCCGCGATTCGGGAACGCGGTGGGTGCCATGAACATAGAAGATCAGCGCGAACAGCTCCAGGATAATCAGCAGGATGGCGGCCTTCTCCAAGGGACGTATCGTCTCCTTAACGATGTCAGGCGTCAACGAGGCAACCAGAATGACCGCCATCACCCCGGTCAGGAGGGCACCTACCAGGAAGACCAGGGGCAGCATGGCCGTGCTCCAAGCGGCGATGGGCCGGGCAGCGCCAAGCAGGAATCCCGTATAAGTCATCACTCCGAAGCCGAACACGAGGCCCAGAACACCGATGACGTGGCGACCGCCGACGGATTCCGCAAGGGTATGAGAAGGCCAGATCCAGAATAGGAAGTGGATCGCGGCCAAAATCAGGAAGCAGGTGACAATCATGCTGCCGCGCGAGATCCAGGATGTCCCGGGACGCGCGGGGGCGCGGAAGGCCTTCATCGGCCGCCCCAGGTCGGCAAACAACACGATCGCACCCACCAGCACACCGAATAAGCCCACCACGACGCCGATCTTGGCTATCGGCAGCCATTCCGCGCCGGAGAAGTCAGCCACCACGCCCACGACGTAGGCCGCTGCGCCGAGGCCGGCGAGAAAGAGGTAAGCCGCGTGGCCCCAGCTCCAATGAGTTTGTGCTTCTGTCGTCATTTTTTCACCTAGGCGGTAAGTAGAAACAGGACGGATCGGTTCCGAACTCCGGGTTGAGTTGGAAGCCACGCTCACGCCGTATCAGGATCGAAACCTCGCTCTCGGCGTCGTCTAGATCGCCGAAAGTGCGAGCCTTGGCCGGACACGATTCCACGCAGGCCGGCTGCCCGCCATCCTTGACGCGGTCCGTACAGTAGTCGCATTTCGTAGCGATGCCGTAGCCGCGCTTCACCTCCCACGACTTCTTGGCGTAGGCCTCGTATGGATCGAGGTCGCCCTCGGCGTCGGGGAAGTAGGTCTTCCACTCGCTCACCGTTTGCCGGGCACCGTACGGGCAAGCCATGATGCAGTACTTGCAGCCCATGCACAGATCCTTGTCCACATGGACAATCCCGTTCTCGTCCTGGGTTGTTGCCCCGGTAGGACAGACTTTCATGCACTCTGGTTCGGCACACTGCTGGCAGACCAGCGGCACCATCTGCCGCAAAGCTTGGGGGAACTTGCCTGTCTCCGCCGGTACGCACCTGGCCCAGTCGATGCCTTGCG
>CAZUCH010000217.1:0-5749 GCA_964619045.1 uncultured Planctomycetales bacterium
CTGCGGGCCCAGTGGTGGTAGAACGCGATCGGGCCGACCCAGGGGATGATGCTCGTCCAATGGCCGGCGGCGGGCAAGCCCGGCGTCTAACTGGAGGTGGATCTCAACGGCACCACGCGACGATTCCCGCGTTTCCGAAACAACGCGGCCGGGACCGCGTTTGACACAGTCCCGGCCGCCACTTTCCTAACTGGACTTCGCTACTAGTTGTCGCTGGCCAACAGAGCTACGAACGGATCAATGTCGTCGAAATCCACGTTACCATCGTGGTTGGTGTCAGCGTTCATCCACAGGCAATCGGGGTACAGCTCGAGATAGGCCTCTTCGCCGGTCAGAGCCGCCACGAAGGGATCAATATCGTCGAAATCCACGGCGCCGTCGCAGTTCATGTCGCCGGGGCCGTACACGCACTCCTCGTTGATCACGAGCAAAAGCTGCCGAACGTCAGAGCGATCCAACGAGTCGGTCACGCGGAAACGCGGCTCGAACGTGCCGGTCTCGGTCGGAGCTCCGGTGAGCAGGCCATCGGCGTAGAACACCATGCCCGCGGGCAGTGGCATCAGTTGCGTGAACTCGTGCGAGTCCGCCCACGTCAGGCTGCCGGCGTTGTTGTACGTGGACAGCAAATAGTGCGTCCCGTCGCCGGAGGAGATGCCGATTGTCGGCGACAAACCGGTGTTCGTGCCGCCGTAGTTGAACCGGATCGTCCCATCCTCGAACAGCGTGACCGAGAAGTCGATCGGGTCGCCCGATGCGTAGTGCTCGCCGTCCCAGCGGACGGTGAGCTGGCATGGAACCGAGCTGTCGATGTGGATGTCTCCGCCGAGGTCGGTCCGGATATCGTCCCACAAGCCGGCGATCCGCGTGTTCGCGATCAGCTCCGCGTCGTTGTTGGTCGAGTCGTAGTCGCCGCCGTCGAAGTCGATCAGCCCGTTGCTCGACACGTAAATCGTCGTGTACTCGCCCGTGAAGAACGGGAACGTAAACGGCAGCGCGTAGCTCCACGAGTTGTCGTCAGCGTGCCAGTTCATCGCGGTGCCGGTGGCTTCAAACAGGTTCTCGCCCAGGTCGATCTCGATATACTCGTCGCCGTTGATGAGAGACCAGCTCAACTCGGGCTGACCCTGGTCCGCCTGCAACTGGAACGGGCCGTAGTTGAGGTCGAGACAACCCTCGGGCAGCGTCTCGGTCACGATCGTCGGGGGGCCGAACAGAACCAGCCCGGTCACCGTCGCGATCTCAGAGTAGCCGCCTTCCGGAGGGGTGCCGCCATCGGTGGCCTGGAACGTGAACGAATCGTTCCCGTAAAACCCTCCGCTCGGAGTGTAAATGACCTCGTTGCCGTTGCTCACCAGCGTGTACGGCAACTCGCCCGCGGTGATGACGTGGCCGTTGCCCGCGTCGGCGAGCTGCATCGCCGGCAGCGAAACGACCTCCCAACTGATCGGATTCGGGCCGCCATCGTAGTCCGTTGCTCGCAGCTCAACCGTCACAGGTGTGTCGCTCGGAGCCTCGAAGTTGCCGTCATAAGCGCGCGGCGGGCGCGGCGCGTAGCAGCGGTCCAGAGCTTCGCTGACGGCCTCATACGCGTCAACCATGCCCCAGCCGTAAGCGTTGTCCTTACCGGCGGACCCCAGGTCATGAGCGGTCTCGAAGATTACCTCCTTGACCTCCTGGACACTCAGGTCGGGGCAGGCCTGACGAATAAGGGCCACGACGCCATTGATGTGCGGCGCGGCCATCGACGTCCCACTCAAGGTGGCGTAGCCGCCGTTGCGGTACGCGGAGCGGACGTAGGCGCCGGGAGCCGCGATGTCGGGCTTGATAGCCGCGTCGCCGGAGGGCGTGCAATACGTCGGCCCGCGCGACGAGGCCGACGTGACTGGCCAACTCGCGATCCTGGCGTCCACCGCGGCCACCGCGCAGGTGCGGTAGTCGTCGGTCGCTCGGTCCGCCGGACGGCGCAGGCCGGCAGTGCCCTCGTTGCCGGCGGAGAACAGGATCACCGTACCGGCCGCCTCGCAGGCGTCGAGATAGGTCCATAAGGTCTCGTCGCACGGCGGGTAGCCGTGAGCGGTCGTCACACCCCACGAATTCGAGCACACCGCCGGGACATCCCAGTTCGTTTCCGGGTTGCCGTCGGGGTCCACCATCCATTGGAATGACAGGATGGCGTCGGCAACGGTCCGCGTGACTCCGCCGCCACGGTCGACCGGAGCGGAGGCTATCCACAGCGCGCCAGGCGCCACGCCGACTTCGTCGCCGGGCGCACCGCCACACACACTGCCCATCGTGTGCGTGCCGTGGCCGTTATTGTCGTACGGGAAGTCGTTCTGCCCGGCATAAGGATCGTACCAGGCCCACTCCGGGTGCCCGGCGTAGCGTGAATCGGCAACGCCCGCCCAGCGGCTGGCCAGTGCCGGGTGGTTGCCATCGACGCCGCTGTCCATGTTCGCCACCAGGACGCCCTCGCCGGTGTAGCCCATCGCCCAGGCCTCCGGGGCGCGGACGGCGACGACGCCAGTCTCGACGGTGCGGGTTCCAGGCGTGTCCTTCTGGACCGAAACCGGCTCGATCAACTCGATCTCATAGTTGAAGTAAACCGTGCCGACGTCGGAGTGATTCGCGAGTTGGTATATCTCGCCCACCGTCGCCTCGACGCGGAAGGCGTTGGCGATCCAGAAGGCGCGGAAGTTGTCGATCCGTCCGTCGGTTTCCAGATCCTCGAGATGATCCCGCAGCTTGCCCTGCGTTGACTCAGCCATCTGCTGGAGCGAACGGACAACGGTCTCGTGCCGCATCCGCATCGTGACCCGCTGTCGATCCATCTCCGCGCTGAGCGCGTCGATGTCAACCTGGTCCTTCATGAACACCAGCGCTGAGACTGTCTCGTCAGCACGCTTCGACGCCAAAATCCGCGCCAACTCAGAATCGATCACACCCGCGTCCGCGGGCACGATCGGCATTGCGGCCACCAGTGCGGCAAGCCCCAACAACGCCACGCATCTCCTCATCTGCATTCTCCTTGTCTTCCTCCGAACGTATCGCTTCATCCATCCGCAACGCTTTCCGAGGTCTTTCCACTTTGGATTCCAGATTCCGGGGACACCATACTTATACGAATCCCGAATGGAAGTTGCGCCAGCAAGAGTAGCGGCCGACCTCCGAGTCGGCCGTAGGATACCAGCAACGATGCCGCGCCAACGCAAGGCATGGCGCGAAGTCAAATCGGGATCCGTATTAGTTGCGAAGTATGGCACCTCCGGAATCAGTGATGGAACCCGTGATGCAACAGTAACTACACACAGCGCCCCCGGAACTCACTTGGAATCACAATGCGGCCGGGGCTGCGTGTGGCGCAGTCCCCGGCCGCCGCTTTCCTAACTAGACTTCGCGACGACTAGTCACCGGACAACAAGGCCACGAACGGGTCGATGTCGTCGAAGTCCACGCTACCATCTAGGTCGGCGTCGGCGTTCACCCATAGACAATCGGGGTACTCCGCGAGATAAGCCTCTTCGCCGGACAGCGCCGCTACGAACGGATCGATATCATCGAAATTCACAGCGCCATCGCAATTCATGTCTCCCGGTACGGGGCCCGGAATCCAAGCGGCACCACTGGTGGAATTGCTGTCGGGGAACGGATGTGTCATCGGTTCCCACGTGCCGCCGGCGCCCTGCGCGAGGTCGTACACGTACATCGGCCAATCGGCGCCGTAGACGGTCACGGCGTATACCTTGTTGTAGCCGCACGCCATGCCTCGGGCGGCTGAGTTACCCGACGGTACCGAGCTGGCAACGGGCGTTATCGCTCCGCTCTCGATGTCAATCGAATGGAGCCCGGTCGGCGACCCGTACTCGGTGTAGCCGTAGAGCAGCCCGTCCGCGGCATTGTAGTCGAGCGCGAAGTAGCGGTAGCTGCCCGTATCCACGAGCAAAGTCATGTCGCCGGAGACCGTGTCGATCTCGTAGATTCCCATCGGGCTGGCGTAGTTGCAGAACCCGAACAGGCGTCCCTTGCCATAACCCAAGCCTTGCGTGGCGTTCTGGAGATCCGTCAGGTAGATCGCCGGACCCTGCAGAGGCGCGATGTAGAGTTCAGAGGCGAAGGCGCCCGTGGCGATATAGACTGCACCGTCGGGCCGACCCGTGGCGCCGTCGACCGTGAAGGTGAAGCCGGTGTTCCATGTCACGTCCGGGAAGCCGCTGAGGTCGGTGCTGCGCGTCGTCAGATCACCATACTCCACGCCGACAAAAAGCGGCCGAACGGGAGTCGGCGGCGGTTCTCCGCCGGGATCCTCCAGCACGGAGACATCGTCGTAGTAGACCGTCTCTGGGTGCGGCGCGTACAGGTCGATGTTCCCGATCGCCAACTGGCCCACTGCGCCGGTAATCCAGTCGCCCGTGAAGAGCAACTCACCATTGTAGTATTCGTGTATGGTTCCCAGCCCGGAGGTGAGGTCTGCTTCGATGCGAATCTCGACCCATTGGTCATACACGATTGAAAGCGTGCTCAGGGCGTTCGGGTCACGTAAGGCGTCATTTGCCTTACCGGTTGCCGGATCGAAGTGCAACTCAACCGTCCAATAATACGGGCCGCCATGCTCATAGTAGCTGTTGACAACGAAATACGTTATTCCCGACAGGTCCGACGGAATGTACTGCCAGGCCGTGATGATCCACTCTCCACCTTCGATGCCACTGAACGGATGGACGGCATCGGCAGTTCCACCAACCGCAACCGAATGGGGGGCCGAGTGCGCCTGGGCGCTCGATACCGTGCCGGCGGCGCCGGGAGAGTTGTCCCAGCCGCTCCAACCGCCAACGTCGTAAAGCAGGGTGCCATCGGCGTAGGTGTCGAAGTTGTCAGTCCAACCTTCTGGGGGCGGATCTCCTGGGCAAGGGATGGGCCAGCAGACCGTGCCTTCGCCCTGGAACGCACCGAACGCGTCCGCGCATTGCCAGTCCTCCACCACGAGGCATCCGCCGCTGGGGAAGCAGCACGCACCGACCAGCGGTTGTTGGCAGGGATTCGGATCGCAGGTTGTGCCATCGCCCAGGTAAACGCCGGGGTACGTCTGATTCTCGCATACGTACTGCGACAGGTACTCGCACTCGCCGCCATCGTAGCAGCACGCACCCTGGGCCGGCTGCGGGCAGGGATTCTCGCCGGCGCACGTTGTGCCTTCGCCCAACCAGATGCGATTCCAGTAGAAGACGCACAGCAACTCGCTCACGTCCATGACGCACTGCCCGGTATCAGGGTTGCAACAGGCGCCGATCGGCGGGCAGGTAACCCCCGTACATACCGTGCCATCGCCCATGTACGTGCCGGCGTTGTTCTCGCAATTCACCTGCGTCATGTCATCGGTACACAGGCCGTCGTAGCCGCAACACGCACCGGTTTGTGCCCAAGCCACGCCCACAGGGCAGGCGGCCAGGATCACGAGGGACAGTAGCAATCTTCGCATGTTTCGTCCTCCAAGGCTGTCGGTAGAAGTGACCGGGCCCAGGGGCCCGAGGCGGCGGCAACTTCAGCCGAGTTGCGGAAACTGGACGGCGTAACAGGCGCCGCCCGCATTACCCGCCTCTGGCAGGCAATGATATTGCGAGGCTACTGATAATGCAATGGGTTCCTAAACAAGTCTCGCCGCGAGATCCGTGGGTGCTCAGGTGGTGCTTTCTAGAGCCAGGAGAGGTTCAATCGCTGGTTTCCAGCGTCTTCTGAGTATCTTAGAAGGTCGCCC
>CAZUCH010000218.1:0-5740 GCA_964619045.1 uncultured Planctomycetales bacterium
CGCCCCCGTCACGCTCGTACGTCAGCCCGCCCGCGTGGTCAAAATGCAGGTGCGAAACAACGACGTCGGTGATGGAAGCGGCGTCAACGCCATGCGTCTTCAACGCGGGCAGCAGCCAGTTGGCCGGGTCAATACCATATATACTCTGCTCCTTCTCGCCGTACTTGCTCCCGTGACCGGTTTCGATGATTAGGCGGCGCTCGGGACACTCCGGCCATTCGACCAAGAGGCAGTTACAGTCGAGCGTTATGCGATTCTGGTCGTCGGCGGGGCAGACGCGCGACCACAGGGCCTTGGGGATGATCCCGAACATGGCCCCCCCATCGAGCTTGAGACGTCCACCCTTGATGAGCGTCACCGCGCAGCCGCCGAGATCCCAACAATTGTCGTTTCTTGCGTTCATAGCTACTGCGAGCCTCCAGAGAACCTTATGCCACCGGGCGGGCGGTACTGCAAGCCGCCGCGAGTAGGTTATGATGCTTCGGCGGCGCGAACACCGTTGCCGCCGAGCTAGGAGATTACCGTCGTTATGAGTGAGATTCGCTGTTTGTGTCTGGATGTGGATGGAGTGCTGACCGACGGTCGGCTGTTTGTTGATGACGTCGGGCGCGGAGCGCGGCGATTCCACGTCCACGATGGGTTCGCGATCCAATGGTACCAGCGACTGGGTGGGACGGTGATCATCTGCTCGGGCAAGCGCTCCGAGGCGGTCGGTTTCCGGGCCGCCGAGCTTGGCATCAAGCACGTTATTCTGGGCAGTGGTGACAAGGTCGCCGACGTTTCCCCCCTGCTGGATCGGTTGGGCTTCACCCTGGAGCAGCTCGCTATGATCGGCGACGATCTGCCCGATCTGCCGCTGATGAGGCGTTGCGGGCGGTCCATCGCTGTCGCTAACGCCGTTGACGAGGTTAAGGCCGCGGCCGACGTCGTGACCGTCCGGTCGGGCGGGCACGGTGCCGTCCGAGAGGCCATCGAGCATCTGATGAACGCCTCGGGGCATTGGGCGCAGGTCGTCGAGCATTACAGCAACACGGCCCCCGGGCAAGAGTAGACAGGATACCCCGCTATGGTTCGTAACGTTGTTCTGGCCGTCTCATCGCTGGCCATACTCGTCATCCTGTTCGTGGCCTATACGGCTTTTGTCGGCTTGCCGGCTGAGCAGACCGCAACCCGCTCGGTTGACCTGCCACCCCAGGGCGAGGAGGAGGCTCCGAAGCTGCGGATCGGGAACGAGCTGGAGGTTCCGGCGGGCGGGGCGATCGAGATCACGACTTATGACGAGCATTCAGGGCAACCCACCGGGAAGTTCAGTTGTCAGGACTGGCAGCCGGTAGAGGGCGGCGCCAATGAGATTCTGGTCAGCGGCCCCGAGCTGTCCAAGGTGATGTCTGGCGGCCGGGTGGCAACGATCTACGCCGACCGCGGCCAAGTGGGCGTTGATCGCATCGACCAGTCCCGCATGGAGCCCAAGATGGGCTGGCTCGAGGGACACGTGCGGATCGTCATCAAGCGCCTCCCCGATGCACAGGCAGCGCCCGACGGGACCGAACCGACGACTCTCATCACCGTCGAGATGGATCGGATCGAGTTTGACATCGAACTGGGCGAGATGACAACCAACGGGCGGGTGAGCGTGCTCGGCGAAGACATCGAACTCGTCGGCAGCGGGCTGCACCTGATCTGGAATCAGGCCGTCAACCGGGTCGAGACTCTGACGATCGAACACGGCGAGAAACTCGTGCTCTACACCGTCGGCGACCTGCTGGGGCCGCTGGACGGCAACCGCGGCGCCGAACAAGCCAGCGAAGACGATGCTACGTCCCAGCCCGCCGACGAACGGAAGACACCCCGTCGCCGGAAGGAACGCCGGCGCCGCCCGACAGCGTATGCCTGCAAGCTGACCGGCGGGATCGTCGGCGAGCAATACAGCGGCCCGCGGCGAATGGGCAGCCTGCGAGCCGACAAGATCGACCTGTTGTTCGACATCGGCGGCGGCGGCGACCAGTTCCTGGGCTCCAAGCCGACAGCCACGGCTCCGGCCAGTCAGCCGGCGCCTGAGGAGCGCAATCGACTGGAGCTACATTGGACCGGCCCATTGCACCTCGGACCAGCCCCGGTTGCCGAGTCCGGCGCGGACAAGCGACGCCGCCTCGTCGCCACCGGGTCGCCGGTCGTCATGACCAAAGTTGTGTCGCACCACGTGGTAGAGGTGGATGGAGTAGTCGAGGGAGCTGTGGAAGAGGCGCGCGTACAGTGCGGCCAAGTCGTGTTCCACGAGGATTCGCAGCGCATCTGGCTCTACCCCTGGGGCGACAAGAACGTCGAGTTGACAGTGGCCGAGACGCTGCTGGCGCCGACCGAAGGGACCTACAGCGCCCAGGCCGAACAGTTGATCGAGTTGATGACGCCGGACAGAACCCCATACATCGACCGGGTTCAGCGCGCAATCAAGCTGTCGGCGTCGGCTAAGAACATCTACATCGACCAGGGTGAGAACGTGGTCAAGCTGTTGGGCGATGTCGAATTGCGCTCCGGCGGCACCGCCGGTGACTCGACTTCCTACATCCGCAGCTCACAATGGGCCGAGCTGCACTTGGCCCCGGAAGCCCGCACCGGCGAGTCGGCGGGCAATCCGCTCAAGAACATCGGACAACCTACATCCGCCACCTTCGTGGGGGATGTCCGTGTTGACCACGACGAACAGGCTCTGCTGGCACATCGGCTGGACATCGGCTTTCGCACCGAGCAAACCGGGCTTCAGGCCGGGTCGGCTGCGGCCAACGACAGGCAGACCGTACCCGCCGACCAGTCCCGCGAGGCCCAGGTCGAAACGGCGACGGCAACGGGCGGCGTGCGCTTGGTGGCGGGCGACGGCGAACTCGAATGCAGCCAGCTCAGCCTCGCGTTCGAGATGGGCGACGACCAGAAGCCGTACCCCAGCCGGATGCATGCGGTGGGCGCGGTCGTGCTGTCACGCCAGCGCGACGTGGTCGCGGTGCGGGCCTTCAAGTACCTGCTCGAACGGGTCGGGTTATCGCCAAGCACGAAGAACTACGCTCACATTCGCGGCGATGAGGTGATTGCCGAACTGGCTCCGCCGCCGACCCCAGCCCCGGTCGCTACAACAACAGCGCCGGCGGGGCCGGAAGCCCTGTTGGCGACCCGCGGCGCGGATGGCCCCGAGTTGATGATCCGGTCCCTGAAGATCATAGGGCGCGCCGAGTTCGTCGATGCGGATAACAAGATCGCGGCCCGTGGCACGCGAATAGAGGCCCGCTTTGAGACTGACAACCAGCTAGCAACCGCGACGGTGAGCGGCTCGGATGACGCGGACGGACTGGTATATGCCGAGCCGTACTCAGTGCGCGGGCGGCAGGTGCTGCTTGATCGCGAGGGAGAGACACTGACGGTGGACGGTCGCTCACGGCTGGCGTTCAAGTCGCGCAGCAGCCTCCAGGGTCGTCGGCGCGCCAAGCCCGTGCCGATCGTGATTGACAGCACGAAGATGCTCAGCGTCGACGGCCGCGGCAACGCCGTCCGCTTCGCCGGCGACGTGGTTGCCAATAGCGGAGGCGAGCAACTCTACGGCGATACGCTGTTGCTGCTGCTGGCAGACGTGGCCGAGTCGCCGTCCGAACAAGACGACACGCCCTTTCGCAAGTATCGCCGCCAATTGCGCGAACAACTGGACCGGAAGAAGAACACGTCGGCCAGCGGCGATCCGTTCGCGTTGCGTTCCAGCGGCAAGTCCGAGCGCCTGCGGAAGGAGCCGGTTCGGCTGGTCGTCAACAATGCACTGGTCACTAGAGTGATCCGCATCCCGAGCGTGGAACTACCCGTCATGGAATCAAGCATCCGCGCGCCGCTGCTCGAGGTGAACATACTCCAGCGCGTCATTACGACCGCCGGGCTGACGCAACTGCTCATGCTGGATCGGCGCGCCCTGCGAAACCTCGAATCGGCACAAGCCGCGACGGGAGTACCGTCGGCGCTGCTCGGCGACGGACCCAGCCAGACCGCGATGCAGTGCGAGGGGCGCATGACCTACGCGATCGGCCCCGATGGGCCCGGGCGGCGCGACACCGTCGTCTTCGACGACGCGGTCTTCTTCGTACGCCGCACTGGGCAGGAGATGGTCAACCTCGACCAGATGCTGCCGCAAGCCACCACTCAGCCCACGATCCTCGACACGCTCAGGAGCCAGAATTCGACGCTGGACTGTGACCGGCTGGAATGCTGGTTCGAGGTCGGCGGCGACGAGCGTGGCGTGGGGCTGGGCGGCGCGCCACTGATGCTGGCGCAGCTAACGGCGTCGGGGCGGGTGTACCTGCGCGATCAAGAGGGGCCGCGCATCCGCGAAGTAAACGCCGCCTGGCTGGAATTCGACCGCGAGAACGGCCTGATCAACGTGCGGGGTGACGGGGTGGCCGACGCGCGCTTCTACTTCGAGAACACCGAGAGCAACCGGGATGCCGCACTCACCGGTCAGACGATCACCGTGGACATGAAGAGCGGAACGATCCGGTCCGATCGCATCTCGGGAGAGATGCGCTGGTAAGGGACGCTTCGACAGATCCCACGGCCGGCCTACATGCGTTCGATGACGTCGATGCCCAGCAGGCTCAGGCCCAGCTTGAGCGTACGGGCCGTCAGATCGCACAGCCGCGTGCGGCTCAGCCGGGTCGCTTCGTCCGCCGCCTTGAGCACCGGACAAGCCTCATAGAAGCGCATGAACTCCGCCGCCAGCTCGTACAGATACGTACACAGCGTATGCGGCATCAGGTCACTGGCGACGTTGTCAATCACCTCGCGCAGACGCCCCAGCTTCAGCGCCAGAGCCCGCTCATTGGCGTGCCGCAACCCAATTCGGACATCGTCGGCATACACGTCCGGCGAGCCAAACTGCTCGGCGGCCTTGCGATAGATAGACCGGATGCGCGCGTAGGCGTACATCATGTACGGCGCCGTGTTGCCCTGTAGCGCCAGCATCGTATCCCAGTTGAAAACGTAGTCGCCGGCCCGATCGCGCGAAAGGTCGGCGTACTTGACCGCGGCCACGCCCACACGCCGCGCGATGTGGCGTTTCTCATCCTCCGTAAAAGCCGGGCTCTCACGGATCGCGTCTTCGTCCGACTCACGCCGCGTCAACAGGTCGTAGGCCCGTTTCTCGGCCTCTTCGAGCAAATCGCCGAGCTTGACCGAACCACCCTCGCGAGTCTTCAGCGGCCGCCGATTGTTGCCCAGCACGGCCCCGAACATCACGTGCTCGACCGGGACGGCGTCGGTGATCCAGCCCGCGGCGCGCGCCGCCGCGAAGAACATCTGAAAATGCAGCCTCTGCCGGGCGTCGGTGACGTATATCACGCGCCGGGCACTCAGGTCGCGCAATCGATAGTTGATCGCCGCCATGTCGGTTGTGGCGTAGAGAAACGCCCCGTCGGACTTGCGGATTATCATCGGCAGCGGCTCGCCGTCGGCGCTCTTGAACTGGGGCTCACCATTCTCATCATGCAGGAAGACGCACACGGCTCCCTGGTCGTCACGCACCTCGGCCCACGGCTGCCCGGGCTGGGGCGCCGAATCACGCGGCGGCAGCAACTCTCGCAGCGTGTCGATCAGCGGTGAGAGTCGATCGTTATAGAAGCTCTCGCCGCACACGTCCTCCGGCGTCAGCAGGGCCCCCAGTCGTTGATAGATCTCGGTGAACGCGCGCCAACTCTGCTCGCAAAGCTGCTGCCAC
>CAZUCH010000219.1:0-5713 GCA_964619045.1 uncultured Planctomycetales bacterium
AGTTACTGTAGTTGCCGGGATAGGATTCGATCCGCGCCCCGGCGACCTCGATCGTGCGCTGCACAAGCCGATCCAGCAGGTACCGATCGTGCGAGACGATCGCCGCCCCGCCGTGATGACCGGCCAGGAATTTCTCGAGCCAGCGGATGGCGTCGATGTCGAGGTGGTTCGTCGGCTCGTCCAGCAGCAGGTACTGTCGATCCTGGAGCAGTAGTTTGGCCAGCGCCGCCCGGCATTTCTGACCGCCGGAGAGAGCCGACACCGGCAGGTTGTAGTCCGGCTGATGAAACCCCAGTCCGCCCAGCACTTCGTCGAGCCGATGTTCGTAGCTATATCCGCCGCCGGCTTCGAAGCGTGCTCGTATGCGGTCGTACTGCTCCATGTGCCGGTGCAGATCGGGGCCCTCGTGTTCGGCGGCCATCTGATCGGCCAGTCGGTGCAGCTCGGCTTCGATCGCCACCAGGTCGGAAAACGCCTCGGCGACAGCCTCTCGAAGCGTAACGTTCATGGCCAGGTCGGGCTCTTGGGGGAGATAGCCGACTTCGAGCCCTTTGGAGAGTGTAACGGTGCCGCTGTCGGGCCGCAGGTGCCCGTCGATCAGCCGGAAGAGCGTGGTCTTGCCGGCGCCGTTGGCTCCGACCAGCGCGACGACTTCGCCGGTACTGAGGTCGAGCGAAACGTCGTCGAGCACGACCCGCGGCCCAAACTGCTTAGTAACGTTCTGTAAACGAATAGAACCCATGCCCCCATGTTAGCGTGATGATGGCCGAATGGGCGAGAGGCGGGCACCAGATCAGACGCCCCCCGATAACAAGGCCGGCGACAGCGATTGGCATAGCTTGGTGCCGCCGGCTTAGCGGAACTTGTCTCCACACGCATGGGCACTTGCCCTTCGCCCCGAAGAGACCTGCGCGCGGCCTTCGCTCCGAAGAGACCCGCGTGGTCTTCGCCCCGAGGAGACCCACGTGTGGTTTCTGGCCCGAAGAGACCCGCGTGGTCTTCGCCCCGCAGGGGCGCAGGCGCATAGCCACGAGTGGAGCGCAGCGCAACTCGTGGACACGGTCACCCCCAGCACTTGTTCGCCCCGAAGGGGCGAGGGCGCGGCGCTCAATCCGGTAGCTGAGAGTTCCCGGCATACGCGTCTCCCTCGCCCCTGTCGGGGCGAAATATGGGATAGGCCGGCATTCAATCTACGGGTTGCGCTGCGCTCCACCCGCAGCTATGCGCCTGTGCCCCCCGGGGCAGGTTCCCTGATCGCACCCCCACCCCCGATCGGCCGCACAATCCTGTTATACTGCTCGCTTCTGGAGGATTTTGAGTATGGGCGCTATTCGCCTGCTGCCGCCGGCATTGATTAGTCGCATCGCCGCCGGCGAGTGCATCGAACGACCGGCCAGCGTCGTCAAGGAGCTCGTCGAGAACGCCCTCGACGCCGGCGCCGGACGCATCGACATCACGATCGAGGAGGGCGGCCGCGAGCTGATCCAGGTGGCCGACGACGGCGGCGGCATGGACGCCGACGACCTCCAGCTCAGCGTCACGCAGCACGCCACCAGCAAAATCCACACCGACGACGACCTGTTCAACATCCACACCATGGGCTTCCGCGGCGAAGCGCTGGCCAGCATCGGCGCCGTCGCCCGCCTCAGAATCCGCTCTCGCCGACCTGACGCCGACGTGGGCCACGAAATCTCAGCCGAAGGCGGCCAAACCAGCGCCCCGCGACCCTGCGCTACGCCGCCGGGAACAACTATCGACGTCCGCGACCTCTTCTTCGCCGTCCCCGCCCGGCGAAAGTTCCTGCGCACCAACCAGACCGAAACCGGACACATCACCGAGCAGCTCGCCCGCATCGCCCTGGCCCAGCCCGGCGTCGCGTTCTCGCTCAAGCGCCAGAACCGCGTCAGCCACCGGCTCGAAGCCACCGGCGATCGCCGACAACGCATCGCCGACTTCTATGGTCCCGAGCTAGCCAACGTGCTGTTGCCGATACAACGCGATGGCGGCGACGTCCTCGTCGAAGGCCTGATCGCTCCCCCGGCCGAGAGCCGAGGTTCAAGCAAGTGGGAGTACGTCTTCCTGAACGGCCGCTATGTCCGCGACCGCTTTGTCTCGCACGCCATCAAGGAGGCCTATCGCAGCCTGATCGACCCCTCGCGCTATCCCGTGGCGTTTCTGTTCATCACGGTCGATCCCTCCAAGGTCGACGTGAACGTACACCCGACCAAGATCGAGGTGCGCTGGCAAGACTCGAACTACGTCCACGGGCAGGTGCTGGCGGCCTTGCGCGAGAAGTTCCTCTCTACCAACCTCGACCACTCATTCCGCCCGCCGCGCCGGGACGACCCCTACCGCGAGCGCGTGCGGTCCGCGATGGTTGATTTTTTCACCAACCCACCACAGACGGCCCCTGCCGGAACAGGTTCCCGTCCTGACCGCGCCGCGCACCGACCGACCGGCCAGTCGTCGGATGCAACGCCCGCGACTGTGGAAACAGCGTCTGCGAGCACAACAACCGCGCCATGTTCGACTCCCTCCGCCGCAGAAACGCTGGCCCCGGCGTCCGAAGCCGAAATCCAATCGCCGGACGCGCTGCCCACGCATCCGCTCGCTCCCACACGTGCCATTCAGGTCCACAACACGTTCCTGGTGGTCGAGACCGAGGACGGGTTGATGATCATCGACCAGCACGCCTTGCACGAACGGATTCTCTATGAACAGCTTCGCGAGCGCATCGCCACTCGCAAGTTGGAAGCCCAACGATTGCTGCTGCCCCAGGTAGTACGCGTGCCCGCCGACCGTCTTGAGGCTCTCGAAACACACGCCGACACGTTGGCGCAGCTCGGTGTCGAATTGACACCCGCCGGACCGCAGAGCGTGGCCCTGCAATCGTTCCCGACACTGCTGTTAGAGCGCGTTGATCACGAACGCTTCGTCCGCGACCTGCTCGACCTGCTCAGCCAGGACGGCGCGCGCGTCAGCACCGAGACTCTGATCCACGACATCCTAGACATGATGGCCTGCAAGGCGGCGGTCAAGGCCGGCGATCCGCTCACCGACGACGAGATCGACGCTCTGCTCCGGCGCCGCGAGCAAGCCGAACGCAGCAGCCACTGCCCACACGGCCGACCCACGACCTTGCAACTCACCCTCAAGGACTTGCGGCGTCAGTTTCATCGGCGCTAGGTTCGTCCTTGGGCTGCTTCCCGATTGTCTTCTTCTTCTCGGGCCGCGAGAACGCTTTGACCAGCACCGCATCGCCGCTTGCCGTCCACTTACCGGTCGGCGTTTGCCGCGTGTGCAGGTTGATGATCGCGTTGGCGCCTTTTTGGGCCGCCAGAGCCTTGCACAACTCAAACGCCGCGGCCGACGACGCCCGGCCCTCTGTGAAGACGGCCTCTACTTGCCGGACGATGGCGAAGCCGGCGATTCGACTGGTCGAGCTGGTGGCCTCGATCCGCAGAGCAAGCTTCTCGGCCTCTTCTTTGCGTAACCGAAACTCGTCATAGCCGCGGCGCAGTGCGGCCCGCTCACCGGTGGCCCGCCGTGCTGATCGGCGCCGGCTGATTATGCTGAGCACGATCACGATCACAATGAATGCGGCGGCCGCATAGACGATCTTGATCGCCAAGGGATCGGTGATGCCCAGGTCGCGCAGGAAGCGCTCGACCAACGAACCGGCCGGCATGGTCGTAACCTGGGCCAATAGATGAACGACGCTATCGAGCATCATGGATGTCTCTGCATGCGTGACCTCGCATCCTCAGCCCTCGATCCTCAGCTTAGTATAGTCGATCCACCCCAGAGCGATCGCATCGTCCCCGCCGGCCCAGCCTAGTCGCGGGACTACGCTGGCTGAGACGTGGGCACCGCAGCAGGTTGCGACGTGGGCTGTGACGCCGGTTGGGTCGCCGCGGCCGGTGCCGGCGGCGGGGCCTGCAACTGGGCGGCGAGCCTTCGCAACTCGTCTATGGCCTGCAAGATCGCATCCGGCCACGCCCCCGGCGGATTCGCCGCGACCAACTCCAACAGCGCCACCGCCTCAGCGATCCGCTGCGATTCCAGCCGCGCCGATACCTCTCTCCGGGCGATTTCCCACATGGCCGCGTAGTCCGGCGCCGGATTGTCGTGCGACAAGGCGGCCGCCACCGTGGCCTCGTACCGCCCGCCGAGCAGCGCCAAGCGGAACAACTCCAGCGCCACCGCCGGCGCGCGCTCCGACTTGCCCGCATATAACTCGCCCAACGCCGACTGGTACGCAGCCAGCCCCTCGGCGGGCTGCTCGGCGGCCAGATGCAACAGCGCCAAGCGCACCTCGATCACGCCCAGATAGCCGTGATTGACCGGTTCAGTCTCACGCACAATCTTGGCCAGAGCCTCCAGCAACTCCATCACACGGGCTGGCGGCCGACGATCGGACGGCATCCCATCCAGCCAGCGCTCGAGATCCTCCGGCGTTCCCCGCGCCAATATGGCCAGCACGCCGCGCCAAGCTGCTTGATGCAGCGACTCGTCGGTCTCACCGTTGGCCAATGCGTAGTCCCACAGCGCCGTCAGATGCGTGGCATGGGTGCTGGAACCGAGCACCGCCAGCGTCTCCATCACCGTCTTGCGCACACCCGCATCAGGGTCATCAACGGCACCCGCCAGAGCATCGGCCCAGGCGGGATCATTCAACGCACTGATGCCCCTCGCCGCTGCCTGGCGCACCGCAACCGCTTCATTTCGCCCCAAAGCGGTCGCGTAAGCCGCTCCGAACGCCGGCGCCGCAACGTTCCCCATGGCCCACACTATTCGCTCGCGCATGACCACCTGTGCGGGCTCCGTCTGTGCAAAGGCCGTCAGTAGCGCGTCGGCAACCGCCGGCCGATCCCCGCCAGCCAGCACGCCGCGTTCGGCCAACCGCCCCAGAGCCGCGACGGCCTCGGTCGTACATTCGCGCTCAGCATCCTGGAGCACCGCGAGCAAAGCCCGCGTCGCGCTGCCCGAGCCGAGGTAGCCCAGCCCGTTTACCAGTGCCAGCCGCACGTCGCGCGTCCCGGCCCCCGCCAACAGAGCCAGAAGCCTCTCAGAATCCTGTGGATCCCGGAAATTCACCACCGTCCGGATGGCGGCCGCCTGCTCATGCGGATCAGCGCTGCTCAGCAATCCCCGCGCCTGCTCGCGAACCTCCTCGGGCAGCGTCTTGCCCTCAGACAGGTGCAATTGGGCCAGCGTCAATCCCAACAGCCGAATCGCTGACGAACCGTCACCCAGGAAACCGGCCAGCAGCGCACCGCGCTCAGCGTCGGCCGCGCGTCGGAAACCGGTTTCGAGCACGTTCGCCAGTCGAGTCTCGACCGCCTCCAATCGACGCCGCACATCACGGTCCTTGCGTACCAGCCGTCCGATCTGAAGCTGCTGCCAAGCTTCCAGCGACAATGACCGGCTGGCATCCCACCACGTCTTGGCGGCCGCCCGGTCACCGCCGAAATCGATCGCCGCCGCCTGTTCAAGAGCCGTCAAGGCCGCGCTCGCGACGACCTCGTCACCGTCATCCAGCAGGCCTACAAGACTCTCCAAGGCCGCACGCCGGGTCATAAGGCCCAGTGCATGCGCCGCCGCCAAGCGCGTCGCCCGCGGCCGCTCGGCATCATGGGCCAGTTGCCGCAAGCGTGGAGCGACGCCGTCATCGTGATAGGCAACCAATGCAACGGCCGCGGCTCGGCTGACC
>CAZUCH010000220.1:0-5706 GCA_964619045.1 uncultured Planctomycetales bacterium
CGTACCCCCCGCCGAGGCCCAGTGGCGGCCCATAGGCCCACAGACCCTGGGTCGTCCACCCGGGATCACTACTGAGGTCGTCCTCGAAGAAAGTCCCCATACCGTACGCGGCCAGCGCCGTGAAGCTCATGCTCGGCGCCAGGGGTGGCATGGTGAACGGCTCGCCACCGGCCGTCTCGGCGCTGACGTAGTAGCTGATCGTGTTGCCACACGGGGCCGACGGGAAGACGGCGTCATAGACGTTGGGTTCTACCTCGACCATCGGGGTCGACGTCCAGCCGCCGCCGACGTCATAGTGCAGCCTGCCGGTGCCGGGCTGAGGTACGTCATCGCCCATGCCGTATACTTCGACCCGCATCGTTGTGCCGCCGGTTGGGTCGATCATCGCCGGACGCTCGTTCGGGAATTCGAATCTCAGCCCGTACACGTCAACTTGCACGCCCGCCGCGTCAACCACCCAGCCCACGAGCGATTTGGTCATGCGGACGGCGAACGGGTAGTTGATATAGCCAGGGTTGTCGACGCTGTCGCTGGAGGAGTGAATCATGGGGTTGCTGAATCCCTCGCCCTCCATGAACATCACGGCCGAGAAGCCCGCCGAGTCGAAGGGCTGGTGATCGCTCTGTCCGTTCCAGCCCGGGTAGAGAGCGGTAAGTGCAACGCCCTGGTACTCGCTGTACTCGGGGATTGCCGCCAACATGGTATCCCTGACCGACCAGGAGTGGTGGTGGCTCCAGATGTTGGCGGTGTTCGTGCCAGGATCCCAGGCCACCATGTCGCATTGAACCATGCCCAGGATGTCATCTTCCTCGTGGTCTTCGACGTAGGCCTCGCTGCCCTTGACGCCCTGTTCTTCGCGATCGAAGCAGATGAACTTGATCGTGTCATCGGAATCGTACTGGCTGACGATCCGGGCGGTTTCGAGCAAGGTGGCGACGCCGCTGGCGTCATCATCGGCCCCGGGTGCGGGGCCGTACCAACTGGTCGAGTCGTAGTGCGAACCTAGGATCCACTGCCGATCGGGATACTGCGTTCCCAGCTTCGTCGCGACCACGTTGTAGTGAGTGTTGCTCCAGTACGTGAACGGGTGCAGTTCGACAGTCAGCCCGAAGCTCTCGAACTCGGCGACGATGTTGGCCCGGGCCAGATCATGTTCGGCGCCATCGATGTCGCGGCTATCGCCGTAGTGCGTGTACAGAATGCCCTCCACGCCCTGGTCGTCCCCCAGAAAGTACCGATAGCTCGCCCCGGATACCTGGTCGGCGGCCACGTGCCCCATGTCGGAAGCAGCCGTGGCAGATGCGATTGCCAGGGCCAGCCCGATCGTCAACACTCGCGGCGCTCTAATCACAAACAGTCGTCTGTTCATTGGATCATCCTCCGATCGTGTGTACGAATACTCTCGAAACCCGATTGCCCGAAACTGCGCCCTCTCGGCCCCAATGGGGCGGGGATAGGGAGCTGCCGCGTTCCCACCACCAGGATCACATCATAGCAAAAACATCCCCCCGTTCGAGGCGTTTTTCTTAGAGACAGCCCGCGCGGCACCGCGCAGGCGCGAATCCCGCGGCTCGTCGCGATCTGTCATAGCCGGATGTGCTTGTGAAACGGAGTACTAAGCGGCGGCGGTGATCCTCTCGCGGGCCATCTCGACAAGCTTGTCGAAACCGACAGGGTCGGCGATGGCTACCTCACTGAGCATCTTGCGATTGAGGAAGATGCCGGCCTTCTTGATGCCGCCCATGAACTTGCTGTACGAGATTCCGCGCGTGTCGCAGGCCGCACTGATGCGGATGATCCACAAAGCGCGAAACTCGCGTTTGCGGTTATGGCGATCACGAGTGGCGTACTGGCCAGCTTTGATGACCGCCTGCTTCGCGGTCTTGAACAGCTTGCTGCGCGCTCCCTGATAGCCGCTAGCGGCCTTCAGGACTCTCTTGTGTCGCCGACGAGTCGTGTGACCGGGTCGAGTGCGAGGCATATCGAACTATCCTTCCGACTAAGGGGCTTATCAAGCGCAGAGGGCCCGTCTGATGTTATCAGCGATCGCTCCCGTGAGCGTCACCGTACGCCGCAGCCGCTGACATCGACGGCCGGACTTGGAACTCATCAGGTGGCCGGCAAACGATTTCTTGTAGCGCGGCTTGCCCTTGGCCGACAGTTTGAACCGCTTCTGCGTTCCCTTGTGCGTTTTCTTCTTGTTCATGGATGTCGCCAATGTTCCTAATTAGTAAATTCGAGCCGCGCAGTATACGACATAGCACCACGATGGGCAATAGGCCCGCCCCACAGGAAAGTGGCCCAAGAGCCAAAGGTTGAACTGGCTCTCGACGATCCGTATACTGCCTCTCTGACACTCGCCCCGCCGAAAGGGGCCGAGCAGCCCGGAGGCTGCGGTGTTCGGCGGATGGTGCAGGGGCCCGCCTCGACGGGCAACTAGGCCCGAATGTCCCCCGGCAGAATCGTGGTAGAATAGGATTATGGCTAACAGACTAGGTATCATCGTGGGTGGCGGCCCCGCACCCGGAATCAACGCGGTCATTAGTGCGGCGGCAATTCAGGCCATTAACCGCGGATTCGAAGTATTCGGCATCTATGATGGCTTCCGCAACCTAGTGTCCAATAACTTCGATCCTCCGACGCATTTGACGCGTCTAACGATCTCGCAAGTGGCCAGAATCCACTTCGATGGCGGGTCGATCCTGCGGACGGCGCGCACCAACTTGCTTGATCCCAAGTCTCTCAAGGACACCAATCAGGTCAAACCCAACGAGGCTCTGGTCAGCTTGGCCCTGGGGCGTCTGCGCGAATTGGGAATCAACTGCCTGCTGACCATAGGCGGCGACGATACGGCCCTGAGCGCTCGTTTTCTGTCCGAAGCGGGCGGCGGCGGACTGCGAATCGTGCATGTGCCCAAGACTATCGATAACGATTTGCCGTTGCCGCAAAACCAGCCCACATTCGGGTTTTCGACGGCCCGCTACTTCGGCGCCCAGCTCGTCAAGAACTTGATGCGCGATTCTCAAACTACCAGCCGGTGGTACATCGTCAACGCCATGGGACGCAGCGCCGGGTGGCTGGCCATGGCGATCGGCCAGGCCGCCGGCGCCACGATCACGCTGATCCCCGAGGAATTCGAAGCCGGGAGCACCGTGCAGAGCATCGTTGATGTCCTCGAGGGGGCCATTCTGAAGCGCAAACTGGTCGGAAAACCCGACGGCGTGGCGGTTTTCGCGGAGGGGTTGGCGTACCGGCTGGGTGATTTGAGCGAGTTGGGGCGCCTACTGGGCCACGAGGTGCCGTTGGACGCGGCCGGTCATCCGCGCCTGTCCGAGGTTCCGCTTCTGGAGATCATCAAGAAGGAGTTGCAGGCCCGCTTCAATGCGCGCGGCGAGAAGATGCCGATCGTGACGCACAACATCGGCTACGAACTCCGCTCGGCCGACCCGACGCCGCACGACATGGCCTACTGCCGGGCGCTGGGCTTTCACAGCATTCGGCTGTTCGAGGATAACCCCGAAACCGAAACGGGCGTTATGGTCTCGCTGATGAACGGCAACCTGACGGCCCTGCGTTTCGCGGACATCATCGACCCGCAGACCAACCGCATCCGGACACGGCTGGTCGATACGACGTCGGACGAATACATGGTCGGGCGGGCCTACATGTTCAGGCTCGAGCGCAGCGACCTGGAAAACCCGGTCACTCTGGCCAGGCTCGCGGTCATGGCCCAGATGTCGCCGAAGGAGTTCAAGAAGCGCTACTGGCGCGCGGCCAGCAGACTGTGGGAACTGGACTCCGGGGACAAACAGTAGCTAAACGTCTCGAGTACTCTGTCTGCGCTGATTCGACGGGCTGCGTATCGATCGGAATGGGTGGCAATGCGTTAGCCGCCTAGTAGGGCTACGAAGGGTCCGTGTCGGCGTTGAGCCAGTTGCAGTCGGGGTACGCGGCCTCGTAATGCTGGCCGGCTCTCCCGGCAGCCCCAGAACCCCGCTATCATCGCACCACTGACTGGAGCAACATGATGAATGACGGCGGTGACAGCGGCGCGGCGAAACTTCCGATCGAGTATATCCCCACGGCCGACCACGCCCGCATCGCCTGTCTGAGGCGGCCCACGCCTGGCGGGCAGCCGGTGATTTTTCTGCACGGCTTGGCGGCCAACGCCAGGCTGTGGGATCTGCCCGACATCGAAGGCGAAGGCTTCCACTACCGCAGCCTGGCGGCGATGCTCCACGACGCCGGTTACGACATCTGGCTCGTCAACCTGCGCGGCCACGGCGGGCCGCATATGCTGAGCGAGCCCGCACCCGGCCAGACCGACTGGTGCGTCGACCATTTCATCCTCTTCGACCTCCCCGCCGTCGTCGATCACGTCCAGGCGCAGACCGGCCGCCGACCGTTCGCCATCGGGGCCAGCATGGGCTCGATGACGCTCGGCGGATACGTGCAGGGCGCCGTCCTGGAAGGCGCCGGGGCTCAGGCCCACATCGTGGCTGACCCGACGACAGCCCGCGCGCGCCAAGAGCAACTCGCCGGCTGCGTTTTCGCCGAGTTTCCCGCCGCTCTGCGCTGGCCCGACTCGGCCTACGACAAGACCGGCGGTTTGCAGTGGCGAGAGCTGGTACGCGACTGGTGGGGCAGCCGGCAGGATGCCAACTACTCGTTCGAACTGCTCTCCCGCTGGGGCTGGCTGCTCGCGCTGCTGGATTCGGTCGGCGAAGTCCCTCTGCGGAAGATCGGCAGCGCCGACAAGGAGCCTTGGTATCGTAAGTTGCCCGCCCCGTTGGCCGAGGGCATGGAGAAGGTCGAACGCTCCGTGACCGAAGCCATCCTGCAATTAGCCGGGGCCTTCACGGGGGCCACCGACCATCGCGCCGAGGTCGTGCTCCAGGGGCGCCGCTACGTCATGGACCACCTGAAGTCTGGCGTGATGCGCCAGATGGCCAAGGGTGTTCGTGCTCAATCCTTCGTCAGCATCCTCGGCACGCCGGACCACGTGTACTCTGATCACTATGAGCTGATCGAGTTGCCGACGCTGGTCTTGCAGGGTCAGCGCGACCGGATAGCGAACGCCGACGTCACGCGCGAGGTTCTCTTCGAGCGACTGAGCTCGACGGACAAGACGTACCGGCTATACGACGAAATAGCCCACGGCGAAATCGAAGCCGCCCCGATCGCAACCGAGCGCATCTACCCGGAAGTGCTGGAGTGGCTGCAAGCCCATTGGACCGGCCCACGATCAGAACCGCGAGCGTAAGCGACCGGCTCAGTAGGGTGCGTCTTGACGCACCAAGCTTGGTGGAGGGGACGCTGGATTGGAATGGTGCGTCAAGATGCACCTTCCCGCTGATGACCGGTTACAAACCGGTCCCACAACTGGCTGGTGCGTCAAGACGCACCCCACTTCTTCCTCTTCGAATCTGCGTGAGCAGACCGCCGGCGAGCATCAACGCGCAGCCACCCATCTGCCACCAGCCGAGCGTTTCGCTCAGCAACAACCACCCGGCGATCGCCGCGAAGACCGCTTCCAGGCTGAGCAGGACCGCGGAATGGGCCGGCGGTGCGGAACGCTGAGCCACGACCTGTAAAGCAAATGCGACGCCCACGGAGAGCACACCGCTGTAGAGAATCGCCCAACGTGCCGCAACGACTTGGTCCACATTAATCTCTTCGAGCAAACACGCGGCCGCCGCCGCCAGC
>CAZUCH010000221.1:0-5698 GCA_964619045.1 uncultured Planctomycetales bacterium
GTGGATGTGTTCCAGGCCGGCGCCGGCACCTCGCAGAACATGAACATCAACGAGGTTCTCGCCAATCGTGCCAACGAGCTGCTCGGTGGCGGGCGGGGCGTTTACGACCGCGTTCATCCGAACGATCATGCCAACATGGCTCAATCCACCAACGATACGATCCACGCGGCGATCCACATCGCCGCCGTGTGCGAGATTCATGACCGTCTCTTGCCGGCAGGAGGACAATTGGCTGCAGCGCTGGAGAAGAAGGCGGCCGAGTTCGACCACATCATCAAAGCCGGTCGAACCCATCTGCAGGACGCGACTCCCGTCCGCCTCGGGCAGGAATTCGGCGCGTACGCAAGCATGATTCGCCATGGGCAAAGGCGGATCGAGGCCGCCTGCAATGGTCTCAAACCGCTGTGCATCGGTGGCACGGCCGTGGGCACGGGGCTCAACACTGATCCACAGTACCGCAAGCGCGTTCTCGCTCACATCAATGAGGCGACGGCGCATACCTTCACTAGCGCGGACGATCTCTTCGAGGCGATGCAAGGCATGGACGCTGTCGTCGAGATGGCCGGTGCGCTGCGCGTCCTGGTGACAAGCCTCCGCAAGATCGCTGACGACCTGCGGCTCTTGGCCTCCGGCCCACGTACCGGTCTGGCCGAGATCCGGCTTCCGGCTGTGCAGCCGGGCTCCTCGATCATGCCTGGCAAGGTCAACCCGGTCATGGCCGAGATGCTGAACATGGTCTGCTTTCACTGCCTGGGGTGTGATGCTGCCATCGTGTCCGCCGCGCAGGCCGGTCAGCTCGAGCTGAACGTCATGATGCCCGTGATCGCCTACAACCTGCTTCAGGAGATTGCCATCCTGGCGGGGGCGATCGAGGCGTTCACTTGCCGTTGCGTGGAAGGAATCGAGGCGAATGAAGAGGCATGCGAGGCAAGCGCCGAACGTAGCCTGGCGCTGGCAACCGCCTTGAATCCGGCGATCGGCTACGAGCAGGCCGCGAAGCTGGCACAAGAAGCCCTCAGAACGAATACGTCGATCCGCGAGTTGGCGCGGGCGAAGAAGGTGCTGAATGAGGGCCAGTTGGATAAGCTGCTGGACTTGAGGCGGATGACCGAGGATCCGGGATCGACTGCAAACAGGGGCCGTTAATGGCGCATTCCGCGGGGCGAGAGCCAAGATGGCGATGAACCCGGTGGACTCTGTTCTTCACTACCACGGAACCACCAAGCACCATCCGCACAGGTATGCGCGCAGCCCGGGCTACTTGGACTGGGCAACGCAGCCGGACCCCTTTCGCCGGTATCGTGGTGCGCCAACGCTGCCGCTGCTGCTGGGCGACATGGCGCCCTCACCTTCGTATGACGACCTGTATGAACTGGGTGCGATCTCACCGCAACCTGTATGCCTGGACAGCATCTCAGCGTTCCTCCAGTTCTCGCTGGCTCTATCCGCCTGGAAGGAGTGTCAAGGATCGCGGTGGGCTCTGCGGATCAATCCGTCGAGCGGCAACCTGCACCCCACGGAAGGGTATCTTGTCGCTGGCGTGGTCGAAAGGCTGGCCGAAATCCCAGGTGTGTTTCACTACGCTCCGAAGGACCATGCTTTGGAGCGGCGCTGCGACATACGTCCTGGCGTTTGGGATTGTCTGACCAGGGGATTCCCCAACGGGACGTTCCTAGCCGGTCTGTCGTCTGTCCATTGGCGTGAGGCCTGGAAGTACGGCGAGAGGGCGTATCGATACTGTCAACATGACGTTGGCCACGCCCTGGCTGCGTTGGGCTTGGCGGCCGCGCTGCATGGCTGGCAAGTTCAGCCGCTTACCGCCATGAGTGACGACGCGGTGGGCATGCTATTGGGGTTGGATCGCCAGCGCGACTTCGAACATGCCGAGCGCGAACATCCCGACCTGCTCATCGCAGTCGTACCTTCGGCACCCGTTGGTGTCCGTGACCTGCCCCAGGACTTACCGAACGACGCTCTCGAGTCTGTCCGACGCGGAGAGTGGTACGGCAGTGCCAATCGCCTGAGCGCCGACCATGTTGAATGGGAACTGATTGACGACGTGGCTGAGACGTGCCTCAAACCCGCAACGGCTCGCTCTGAGAATCGGACGCAAGCCGATGCATTCGCTGAGCCGCTTGGCGTGAAGCGCTCTCCGGCACCAGCCCGGAAGATCATCCAGCAGCGGCGGAGCGCGGTCGCAATGGATGGCCACACGCGTATGACGGCCGATCAACTCTACCTGATGCTGGATCGGGGCCTGCCGCGCTTCGACCGCCTCCCCTGGCGTGCGCTGGGGCCGTCGGCACACGTGCAGCTCGGACTCTTTGTCCACCTTGTGGATGGGTTGAGGCCAGGATTGTACTTCCTGGTACGTTCACCAGGCGATTCCTCTGCGCTTCGCGAGTCCATGCGAGACGAGTTTGAGTGGACTAAGCCAAGTGGGTGCCCCAAGTCATTGCCTCTGTATCGTTTACTGTCGGGTGACGTTCGTGCCGTGGCCCGGCAACTGAGTTGTGGCCAGGACATCGCGGCCAGTGGAGCGTTCAGCCTCGCTATGATTGCGGAATTCGAACGACCGCTGGAGACCCACGGCGCCTGGGTGTACCGCAGGCTGTTCTGGGAAGCGGGCATGATCGGACAGATTCTCTATCTGGAAGCGGAGGCCGCGGGTGTCCGAGGTACCGGGATTGGGTGCTTCTTTGACGACCCAGTTCACGACCTCTTCGGTTTCAAGGGTAGGAGGTACCAATCCCTGTACCATTTTACTGTAGGTGGGCCGGTGGAAGACGCTCGATTGACAACTCGGCCACCGTACCCACTGGAAGTCGTGTGACGGAGTGCATTGTCATGGCGACCAGCATGGGCCAGTGCAGGTACTTTCGAGCGCGCTCCATGCGGTCCGCCAACGCTTCATCCACGGCCCGCTCGACCATTTCGTCGATCACGAGCCCCGTGTGGCGCGCGGCCATTACGTAGTCCGAGAGCGATTGACGATAGCTGCGCGGACGGGTGTCGCGACCGGTCGTTGGGTCGCTGAAACGCGCCGAAATGCCGCGCAGCCACATCGCCGGATGCATGGCTGACGCAACCACGAAGCCGTCAGGCCTACAGACGCGCCTCATCTCGGCGAACAGGCCGGCGACGTCTCGCATGTGCTCCAGCACGAGCCCGCACACGACGCGATCGAACGCACCATCCTCGAACGGCAGCCGTGCCGCAAGATCGTGTGCGATGAACCGGATGTCTGACGCGCCTGCCTTGGTACGAGCCTGGGCCAGCATCCCCTCCGAGAAATCCACTGCGGTCACGCGCGCTCCAGCCGCCGCCAGCGGCAAGGCATGACGCCCGGTGCCGCATCCGAGGTCGATGACCTGCAAGCCGCGCACGTCACCCAGCATCCGCGCTACCTCGGGTTCCTCGAGCGCAATCAGCGCATTGTCCTCCCCGTCGTAGATCGCGGCCCAACGATCGTATCCGACCTGCGCGGCTAGCACTTCCGGCTGCTCCCCGCCGTCGGAGGTTGGTTCTGCTACGTTCACTTCTTCGACTCCCATGCTTTCACTCCTGTACGTCCACGCCGAATATCACATGGCGACCGACTCAGGGGGCGGCCGCGCCTGGCCCACTCGCTTACGCTCGGGGTTCTGTTCAGTTGCCGCGGACGGTAATGGCTCACGCGCTGCGCGGCAGGTGGCCCGCATCGTACGCCGCGGACAACAGGTCGTAGGCGGTGTTGTATGTCAGGAAACGCACGTGGTACTCGGCTTGCCGACGGACGTCGCCGGCCTTGTCCGGATGCCAGCGCTGTGACATGGCTCGCCAGGCGCTCTTCAGTTCCTCACGCGACGCCGTCGGCGACAAGCCGAAGAGCCCCAACGCTTCGGACTCGGCCAGCCGTTCCGCGCTGCGCCGCACCTGATCGGCGACCACTTGCCGCTGGGCCGGACTGGCTTTCTCACGCAGCCACTTCCAATCCCACACGTCCGGCAACATCGCGCCCAGGCTCGAGCCCATCACCGTCATGAAACGCGCGAACGGCTTGCCCTTGAGGCCCAGCAGGCTATCGACGAACAGCCCGGTGGCGGCCGCCGCCTTGCCCGTCGCGCGAGCTGTCTTCGCACGCCGCTCCGCCTGCTCTCCACGCAGCAATGGCGTAACGTCCTCGCGCCAAGTGCGTCGCAGGAAACGCCGAAAAGGTTCGTCGTTGTCGGGCTGTCGCATAGCCAATCGGCCGATCTCCTTCGCGAAACGCCGCCCAGCCGCTATCCCGCGACTGACATTTGCTTTATATCATGTCGGCGACGAAATTGGCAGACGGCTCAGCCACTGGAGCATCACTTTGCCTGCGGAAGAACTGGTCAACGCGGTGACTCGGCCGGGTGCCACAAGCGCACTGCCGGGAGCGGGTCTACTCACCGGCGGCACACTGCTTGCGGCCGGCCTGGCTGCGTTGCTGCTCGCGTTGGCGACGGTATTGTGCGATTGGCGCCGGCGTGTGCGAATCTGGCACGCCACGCCGGAGCGACTCGCCGAGCAGCCGCCGGACCGTCGCCGGGTGTTCGGGCTGGTCGTGGCCGCCACTATCGGCGTGGGTTTGGCGGGGCTGTTCGTGCCTAACGCCACTCTGACGCCGATAGGTGTACTGCTAGCCGCATATGCGTGTCTGGTGGCCGGGCATTGTCGTCGTTCAAACCTGATCGGCGGGGTGGGGCTGGGGCTGGTCGCCGAGGCGCTGACGTTAATGGCGGTGGCCTGGCTGCCGGAATCGCCCGCTCGCGGCCCGCTGGGGTTGGCGCTGGCTGGGTTGCTGATGTTGTGGCTGGCACGCTTCTGGAGCCAGCAGCTCAACGACGGCCGACCCTGGACAACCGCCGGCCGACTTATCCCCGTGGCTCGGCGAGTATCCGTGGCCCTGGTCGGCGTCCAGATCGTCTGGGCGTTGACATGGCTACTGAGCATCGCGCAGCCACCGACGATGGGCGGCTGGCCAATCGCCGCCACGCTGTTGACGCTGCTGCACTGGTGGAGGCTGGGGCGCGGCGGCTGATCCACCGTATTCACGAACATCCTCCGGCATCAGTAGCCCGTTGCAGCACCGGCCCGACTGCCGCCCCACCGGAGCCGGGCGCAACAATTGCGGGGACAAGACGTTACGGCAAATCGCCGGCGATGGTCACGCTGCCGCGCCTGCGGTATGCCGAGACATCCAAGTCAGTTGAAGTCAGCGTCGCGCGGGTCGCGACCAGGGTCTGAGTTCGAAGCGAGGGTGGCTATGTCACGTACTCTCTCTTCAAGGAGCAGTGGTGATGCCTGATTGTGGTCGAACATGTAGAATGGCCCGCTATGTCTACAACAAAGTTCAATAGCGCGACCGTGACGATCGTCCTGCTGCACGGTGATCAGTTGCCGTATGACGTCGAGAGTTTCCATGCCAGCGTGCGAGCGGCGGCGGCCCAGGACCACCAGCCGGTTGAAGTACTGGTCATGGATGATCGCGGGATTGATGCACCGGCGGATATCATCCCCGCCGACGTTGACCGCTCGATATTACATCACACGCCGGGCAGCTTCGGCGGCCGGGCGGGGATGTGCAACCACGCGCTCAAACAGGCCAAGGGCGAGTATCTGCTACTGGTGCTGAGTGATCGGGCGCCGGTGACGCTGAAGACGTCGGCCGCGAGAACAATGCTGATGGCCG
>CAZUCH010000222.1:0-5677 GCA_964619045.1 uncultured Planctomycetales bacterium
TCCTCATACAGAGAGCAGGTTTGGTATGTGGGGTTAGCGAAGTCGGCCATGAACATCAGGAACCCGTGGCGCACGTCACTCTGAATGTGCTCGGTCATGAGCGCCAGGTTGCGGATTCTGACGGCATCGGGGGGGGGCTCAGCTCCAGAGATCGCGTCCAGAGCCTTCGACGCGGCCGTCAGGTGCGCCGTCCCGCAAATGCCGCAGATGCGCGGCGTGATCACCAGTCCATCGAGTGCGCCACGGCCGTTGAGGATGTTCTCGAAGCCGCGAAACATGGTCCCCGAGCTCCAGGCATCGGTCACGCAGTCTCCGTCCAGCTCGACGCGGATCTCGAGATCACCTTCGACGCGATTCAACGGGACATCGATCGTCTTTCGCACAGAGACCTTGGGCGCCTCTATTGTGGTGCTCTGGACAGACATTAGGCGCCTCCTTGTGGCTAGACCACGGTATCTCTGTGCTTCAGCCTGTCAGGCGCAGCGGCAGCGGCCATGCCCTTGTAGGCTAGGTAGTAGGCCCGATCCACACCGTCAGGGAGTTCCTTCGGGATACCTTCGATGTTTCGCGTGTCGAAGAAGGGGTAGGGCTGCGGGAAGTCCGGTCGCGTACATCCGAAGCACGGCACGCCGACGCGTGTTTTGGAGTTGCGTCGGTTCCACAGCACCTTGTTGCACGGACCGTAGGCCAGGGGACCGTGACAGCCCATATGGAAGAACAGGCACCCCTTCTCGCCGAAGTCCTCTTCCTCGACCCGATATTCGTGGTATTCATTCCGCGTGCAGCCCTGGTGAACCAGGAGGCCATACCATGCCAGAGGGGCGTTGTACTTGTTCAGGGCGGGCCGTTCGCCGCGAACCAGCATCGTCAGGGCCCCTGCCACCGCGTCACAGTGGCAGGGACAGCCAGGCAGGTTGATCACGGGCAGGCCGCTCCGGGCGGTGAACTCCTCCCCCAGGAAGCCGCCCTTGTCACCTTTGAGGAACTGTGCCCCGCAAGCCTCCACTTCGCCGTCCGCGCCGATTCCTCCGAAGCTGGCGCAGGTTCCGACGGCCACTACGAATCTAGCCCGCTTGGCAAGGCCCGCCGCCACGTCCTTCTTTGGCCGACCTGCCAGCACATCGTACAAGCCGGTTCCGCCCGGTCCCCGGATGAGCGCACCCTCGATGCATAGAATATCCAACGTCTGCTCACCCGAGAGTATCCTGTCGAACAGATCCCGGTGCTCGCCCGGGCTGCCGTTCGACAGGGAAGGATGCCACAGCACCTGAACATCGAGCATTCCCAGTAGCTCGATGATGTCGGGTGACTCCGCATTCAGCAGCGACATCGTATCCCCGCCGCATCCTCCGCATTGTAGCCAGTAAAGCGTAGCAGACATATCCGTCTCCATCCGACTCAGCCTTCCCCGGCGCCAATCCCGGTACTCAATTCTGCGATTTGCCGCGGCGACTGGTACTTGATCTCGCGCCCCAGCGCCTGCAACAGGTCGTTGACCTCCTGCTTCAGATCAACCATGCGCTGTTCCCGCCCCGTCGTGCCGGACACCAGGACCTCGAGGCGGTGCTTGGCCTCCGACACCTCCCGGACACGTTGATTCAACTCCTCTTCTGCCTGTTTGCCCTCATGGATGTCGATCGCCATCTCGAAGCGTACCATGCGCCCGTCCGACCAGCGGATGGCTCTGTCAAAGCAACGGTACCAGCGCTGAGTGACCTCGTTCTGGAATTCCCAGGTGTATGGCCGCCCCGTACTCTCACCGAAAATGCGGTCATTGGTGCAGAACGGGCACGGGAGGTCACGGTTCTGCAATACGCGGTGGCACTTCTCTCCGGCCCGGTCGCCCCACTGCTCTCTACCGGTGCCGTTCATGTACAGGAGTTCGTGGGATTCCGGGTCGCTGACGTAAACCAGCTCTTCCATGCCGTCAAACATCGACGACAACTGTTGCCGTTCCGCTTCGAGCGCCTCCTCCGTGTGCTTGCGGTCCGTAATGTCCTTATCACCACCTCTGCACCCGCAAAGGTGGCCGCGCTCGTCGATCACGGGAACTCCGCTTGTGGATAGCCAAGCGATCGTGCCGTCCTTGCGTACGTTCCGGTTTATGAACTCACGGAAAGGCTTCTTTCGGGCGAACACCTCAAAGGCCGTTTTCTTCAGCTCTTCACAGTCGTCGGGATGGAACATGTCGTAGAAGTGCTTTTTCCCAACCAATTCTCCCGGGTGGTACCCAAGCATACTTGTCACCGCGGGACTTGCGTAGGTGTACATGCCCTGATCGTCAATCTCCCAGATCCATTCCTGAGCATTGTCTGCTATCTGGTGAAAACGCTCCTCTGACGCGCGCAGCGCCGCCTCCACCCGCTCGCGCTCGGCGATTTGCCCGTAGAGGAGCCTGTTCGTCCGGTAGTAGGTGCCACCGGAATAGCAGAGCGCGAGACTGTACGCCGCCAGGCGCAGCAGATGCCACCACCACCACGCGGCGTCCCACAGGACCGAGAGTTCGAAGAGCATGCCCGCGGCGCCGAATAGGCAGCAGAGATAGGCGAACAAGCGGTCGTCTCGTCTGTCGGTGGATCGACAACGCCTGAGAAACCAGACACCGGCCGCCACAAAGCCGAGGCCGCCGAGGATACTCAGTCCGCGTGCCGCCGGTGTGAAGGCGCCCTGCTCGACCATGGTGGGTATAACACGGGGGAACACAAGCGAACAAGCGCAAACGACGAGCGTCGCTACGGCGGCCAGTAGCGGCGCCAGGCGAGCCCGGGACGCGCGAGCGGGCTGGACCGGCAACCAGACCAAGGCGAACAGAATGCCGCCCGCGAAGGTTGCCACGCTGTGAAACCAGGCGAACATGCTTCCCGGAGCAATGGCTGCATGGGCCAGGCCGAAAATGCCCATGCTGATCAGACCGGAGGACACCCAGAGACGATGCCCGCCGCCGCCTTGTCGCCCTGGGGACACCAAAAGGACTCCCGCCAGCGCCAACAGGATGATTCCCCCGACGGCTTCGACTACTGCGTGTAATGGCACATGATGCCAGCGCCATCCGGGCGCCAGAGTCAACGACGCGACGCCACCCACCACAGGCATGAACACACCGATGAACAGCACCAGCGCAAGGAACCTCCCAAATCGCGTAGAAGTCATTTCGCTTTCCTGGAGAGCGTGTCACTCCGGGCCTGGAGAGCAAGTCCTTGCATCACAGACCAGGTTCCAGTGGTTCTTCATGCTATACACACAGCGGGTCAAGCACGCGTTCAAAGGCTGCGCACATTCTGACACGCGGCCCACGGCCGATAACCAGCCTGCGTGTTGGCACCGCTACCAGTGGATCGGCGTAACACTTCAGCCGTCTGCAATATTCTCTGAGATTGTGTCGCATTAGCCCTTGCGCCAGGAGCGCGCACAGGGTCGAGTTGCGTTCGCAACCAGGGCCGGCGGCGCTTTGGCTGCGGGGATTCTCGATTTGCATATTGGGCCTCGTCGCCTCCTCCCGCGCAGCGTCAACGCCCGATAAATCGGCAGACCGGCGTTCTGCCTTCCGGGAAACTAGAAAGACCACGCACCTCCGATTCACCAACGAGCCATCCGCGCCAGGAAGACCCGGACCAACTCCGAGAACGCGAAGAAAGCCAGCGATTTGAGCGAGAGAGCCACGGACGCGGCGCAGGCCGGAGAGAAGACCGTTGAACAGCTCAACCATGCCATGACCGCCATCAACCAGTCCTCTGGCCAGATCAGTAGTGTCATCAAGGTGATCGAGGAGATTGCCTTCCAGACGAATCTGCTCGCGCTCAACGCAGCCGTCGAGGCCGCTCGCGCGGGCGAACACGGAAAGGGCTTCGCGGTCGTCGCCGAAGAGGTCCGCAACCTCGCCCAACGCGCCGGCAAGTCCGTGCAGGAGACTGCCGGGCTGATCGATAACTCAGTGGCCAAAGCAAAGGAGGGCACTGACGTTGCGGTTCAGGTGAGCAAGGTCCTGAGCACCATCGTGGGCGATGTCGCGAAAGTCTCAGAGTTGATCAACGGCATCGCCCAGGGCAGCCAGGAACAGGCTCACGGTGTCGAGCAGGTCAACAACTCCGTCTCCCAGGTAGACAGAATAGCCCAGGAGAATGCCTCAGGCGCCGCGGAATCGGCATCTGCCGCGAACAGGCTTGCTGCTCAGGCCGCTGTGATCGAAGGCATTGCAGGTGAACTCTCGGTTGCAGTGCGTGGAGACTCTAAATAGCGCGCTGCCTCTTCCCATTCCAACCAGAGAATGCCGGCAGGCTGTTCTGGTCCAGCGATTCTTGCGCAGCGTTCATCAGCACGTAACCACTGTGGAATAAAGCTATTATACTCGCTTCCGTGTATCCCTGGAGCCAGTTTGGCAGCGAGCACAAATCCGCTCAGGATTCCGCGGGTCGGCGGCCTGCACCACCGGTACACGCGGGCCGCCTGAGGCAACCCGCCACTTCGTTTCTTCCTTGACTCACACCTTCCGCAATTGACTGATGTCGTCGCGCGCTCGAACGACAAATACGCAGCCCACACCCATGCCGCCATGAATCCCACCGCCTCCCGCTCACTCCGATGTCCGGCAATGAGCGCATGAGGCACGGCGCAGGGCACACTGCGAGGTCGGCGTTTACGTGGTTTGCTGAGAGTCTCGCCAAGTTGCGCATCGCCGTACAGCTTCTCGCGGGCGAGGTCGCCACGATGGCGAGCAACAGCCGCGATCCGGGGAAGCTCCTCGGGGGAAATCGAGTTGGCGCGCTCCGTCGCGAGTGCTGCGCGGGCCTCTTTCCACGTCTTGAACTCTTGCCGCTTCCCGCCGGATGCAATAATGTAGAGGCGACCTCGTGTACGGCTGTACGAGACGCCGGTGATGGTCTTGACCCGTTTTCCGTGCCGATTGACCCAACGGCGAGGACGCGGCATGGCCTTGCCCCCTTGCTCCGGACCGCTGACAACGACCGGCAAGGAGCGTAGCATCTGGCGGAGTTTCAGGTCAAGAGTTTAGGTCGAAACGTTTTTGGAGAGGTGTCCGAGTGGCTTAAGGAGCACGCTTGGAAAGCGTGTGTACGGGTTCCCGTACCGCGGGTTCGAATCCCGCCCTCTCCGTAGATCTCGCGGGCGGCTTTCCTAAGTGGTTGGCCGCCCGTTGTTTGCGCGTTATCCGGTTTTCCGTGCATCGCCATTGTGCTCGCTTTGGGCTTGTTTCGGATCCGTCCGCGACGGTTCGTCGGGATCGCCGAACGGCACGCCCGCCATCGCCCGACGACTCTCGGAGTCGGCGAGGTTGTAGTACCGCAAGACCATCGACATGTCGGCGTGGCCAACCCACGTCATCACCTGAAATGGCGGCACTCCGCTGTTCGCGCAATGCGAGATGAAGAACCGGCGAAACGAGTGGACATTACCCGTCCGGATTTTGAGCTGTCTGAGCACGCGCTTCAGGCTCGCCAGTACGTGACCCCGCCGGAGACCGGCTTGCTGAGCTAATCCCGGCTCAGCACACGGCCCCATCGGAGCCCAACATCGTCGCCGCCACCCGGCCGGTCGGCCAGGGCGCTGCACTTTTCAACCGACCTTCGGCGGCCCCACAAGCGCTGCACTTTTCAACCGGCGTTCATACCGATGTCGTATGAAGGTGCTGGTACTGAAAAGGGACATATCGAAGACCGTTGGA
>CAZUCH010000223.1:0-5671 GCA_964619045.1 uncultured Planctomycetales bacterium
GTTCGGCGGTGGTGGTTGGGGCCGGCGCAGCCGCATCGGCAATGAAATCACCTTCCATGTGGTGGCCGGGCGGTCCATCGTCGCCCAGGCGCCCAAGGACAAGATGGTGGACATCCTGGCGCTGATCGAGCAGTTGGACCAGGTCGGCGTCGACAAGGTCGAGGTACGCACGTACGAGCTCGAGGGCATCGGCCAAGGCATCCACGACCTGGCCAACCAGGTGACGCGGGCGATCAACACGCAACAGCAGGCCCGCGAGCGACGGATCACGATAACGCCGTACCCGGCCGCCGACACTCTGATCGTCACGGCTCGCACCGACCAATTCAAGCAGATCGAGGAGATGATGGACACGTTCAAGGCGATGGTCGAGAAGGAGACCACCGTCACGAAGTTCATCAAGCTCGAGTACCTGGACGCCGGCCGTTACGCCCGCCAGATTCAGGACATGTTGGCCAACAAGGTCAGCCGCGAGGGGCGGCGTGGCAGCAGCCGCGCGCTTCAGAACCTGCAAATCATGCCGGATACACGAACGAATCGCTTGATTTGCTACTTGCCGGAGAAGATCGTCCCTGATCTTGAGCAGATCATCGCAACGTTGGATGTGGAAGCCGAGGATTATGAGGGCAAGTTGCGCGTGATCGAGTTGGCCCACGCGGACGCCAACTCGGTGGCCCAGATGTTGCGGCCGATGTTCGAGCAGCGGCAGAATCAGAATCGCGACCGAGACTTCTCGCAGATCATCGTGAGGATTCAGCCGGAGACGATCACGAACTCGCTGATGGTCATGGCGTCGGACGAGGACTTCGAGCAGATCAAGCAGCGCGCGATCGACATCGACGAGAAGACGTTGGCGCAAGGCAACCAGCCGCAGGTCGTCGACTTGCAGTTCGCTAACCCGGGCGAGGTCGCCAATCTGATCAACCAGTGGTTCGGTCGCGGGCGCGGCGGGCGCGGCCAGAACCAGGCCCAGATGGCCCAGGCCTCGGTGACCAACGGCGTGCTGGTCGTCTCGGCGCCCAAGAAGCAGTTTGACGAGATCATGGCATTGATCGACGAACTCGATCAGCAGGATACCACCGGCGTACAGGTCAAGACGTATGACCTGAAGGTGCTGAACGCCAGCCACGTGCAAATAGCGGTGCAGGGTTTCCTGCGCGACCTGGGCCCCAACACGCGGCCCGGGCAGCTCAAACCGGGGGCTTTTGCCGAGCCGACGACGAATACGTTGGTGGTGATGGCTCCGCCCGAGGTGCTGCCGTTCATCGACGGCCTGATTGCGACGCTGGAGGGCAAGAAGCCCAAGGAAGCACGCTCGCAGTCGTACGCGCTCAAGCACGTGCGGGCCGAGCAGATTGCCCAGCACGTGGACGCCATGCTGAAGGCCAAGGTGACTGAGAAGGAAGGCGTCAAGCGCGGGACCGTGCAGACGTCGGTTTTTGCCGATTCGGGCTCCAACCGGCTGTTCATCTTCGCGCCCGATGAGTACCAGGAGTTGGCGGCCGAGTTGATTCGCATGGTCGATGAAGAAGTCGATTCCGGTGAACTGGTACACATCATCCCACTGGAGGACGCCGACGCGACCGAGTTGGCGCAGGCCCTGACGCAGATAATGCAAGTCGGCGGTCCCCGGGGCGGCGGCGGTTCGCGCGTGCGGATCACGGCTGACAGCGGCAGCAACTCGATCCTGGTGAGCGGCCTGCCGAAGGACGTGGCCGAGGTCGAGAAGTGGGTCGTCGAGCTGGAGGGCAACAGCACACGCGTGCCCGAGATGCAGATCTTCCAGCTCAAGTTCGGGACGACGAGTGAGATCGCGGGCCTTCTGGAGCAGCAGTTCCCCAGCGGCCGGAATCCACAAGACCGCGTGGTGATCAGCCAGGACGAGTACTACGGCCGACTGATAGTGAGCGCCAACAAGCGCAAGATGCGACAGGTCGAGCAGTACATTCAGGTGCTGGACCGTGACCCGACGCCGGAAGGTGACGGATTGCGCGTCGGCGATCGGATCATCCGTTTCGTGGATATCAATCGCGGCAGTGCCAGCGACATTGCTTGGGACGTTCGTGACATGTTCCCGCCCGAGGAACGTGGCGGGCCGAGCATCGAGGCGGACTGGTTCGACGAGTATCTGATCGTCAAGTGCCGCGAGTCGGAGTTCGCGCGGATCGAAGAGGTCGTTCGCGAGTTCGAGCGCCGGGCCAAGGTGCAGCGCAAGCAGCGGATCGTGAAACTGCCGGGCAGTGGTGCTGAAATGGAGCAGTTGATCGCCTATCTGCGTGCCCGCGGCCTGGACGACGATGTCATTTACGACTTGCCGAGCGAGCAGCCAAAACGCGAGACATTGATTGAGGACTTGTGGGGGCAGGACGAGGAGCCGCCGCACCCTCAGCAGCGCCGCACGCGGACCAATACCAGTGCCGCCCCCGCCGTGCCAGAAGAGCCGGCGGCCACTCCGGCCAGCGGTACGCCGGCTGAGGAGCCGGCCCGCCCCAAGCTCTCGCCGATCGACTTGGTGCTGGCGGACATCGAAGAAGAGCTGTACGGCACATTGACCCGGCCGGTCGTGGCCGGCAAGACCGAACGCCGAACGGAGCCAGCGGCGGCGGTGACATTCCGCACCGCGGCGTGGACGCCCACTGCGGACTCCACGTTTGGTGACGCTGACGAACCCCCGGCGTCCGAGCCGCCGGCCAAGCGGCCGGTCGATTCGGCGACATCACGCTCCGCCGATGGCGACCCCAAGCAGTCGGCTGCCGCGGATGGGAGCACTGTCGCGTCGCCGGTGAAGAAGGAGCCGACGCGCGTAGTCGTGCGACCTGACGGCACGGTCAGCATCGAGGGCGCGAGTGATGAGGTCGACGAACTCACCGACGCGATCGAGCTGTTCCAGGAGGATCGCTCGGTTGGCGAGGTGATCCGCATCTTCCGCTTCCGCTATGGCGACGTGACCGCGGCGGCCGAGGTGCTGAACATCATGTTTAACGAGCGGCGGATCATAGTACCGCAGCAACCCCAACAACGCGGTCGCGGGCAGCAGGGCAAGGACGACGAGCGCGGGCAGCAGGGCATGATGGACCAATTGGGCGGCATTGTCGGGGGCCGGCAAGGTAGCCGTGGCCAGCGCGACCAGGGGCCACAGATGCGCATCGCCACCGATCCAGGCCACAACTACCTGATAATCAAGTGCGACGAGTCGGCTCTGCCCGAAATTCGTCAACTGCTGCGCGAGTTGGACATCCCGCCCGGCGCGGTCGACATCAAGGTCTTCCAACTCGAGAATCTGTCGGCGGAAGAGACCGCCCAGAACATCAAGGACGTATTGGGCATCTCGAAGGCCCAGCAACGTAGCGGGCGCACGTCCGCGCCGCAGCGCGGCAGCCGCGGCCGGCCGGGCGGCCAGCAGCAGCAACTGATGGAGATGCTCCAGCAGCAACTGGTCTCGGTGCCGGGCGTCGAGGGTGGGGCCAAGGTCGAGAGCGTCGAAATCGTGCCCAATGCGACGACCAACTCGCTGATGGTCTCGGCGCCGCCCGAGGTCATGGGCTTGATCGAGAATGTAATCAACGAACTCGAGGGGCTGGAAGGCCGCGAGGTTGTTGGCATCCACCACTTTGAGCTCGAGCGAGCCCGCGTCGACGACCTGCTTCCGCTACTCCAGGGTATCTTCGAAAGCACGGCGGGCGGTGGTGGCGGCCGCGCGCCGCGCGGCGGCGGCGGTTCGCCGGGTGCCATGGGGCCGGTGACGATTTCCAGCGATCCACGCACCAACACCATCATCTATACGTGCCAGTCCAAGGACGCGAAGAAGGTCGAGGGGCAGATTCGCCAGCTCGATATCGAAGGCGCCATCAACGAGGCCGAGACCTACGTGTGCGCGTATGGCGATGCCGAGGCCATCGCGGCCACCGTCGAGGCGATCTTCGCCGCCGGCGGTGGGGGACAGGGTCGTGGTCCGCGCGGCGGCGGCGCTGCCGCGACAGGCACGGACATCCGCGTCGTTGCCGAGGCTGCGACCAACACGATCATTGTCTGGGGCCCGCCGGACAAGCGCGACCTGATCTTCGCCAAGATCGAGGAATTGGATCAACTCAGCGAGCGAGAAATTCGCGAGATAGACGTCATGTTCGCCGATCCGGTGGATTTGGCCGAGAAGCTGTCGACGATCTTCGGTGCTGGCGGCAGCACGGGACGACCGTCGCGCGGCGGTGGGCGCGGCCAACGCGGAACCCCGGCCGGTGCGAGTGGCGACCGGATCCTCATCATGGGGGACAAAGCCGCCTCCAAGCTCCTGGTGCGCGCCCCCGACGAGGTCTTCGCCCAGATCGAGACCCTGGTGGCGACGCTGGATCAACTCAATCAGCAGATGAAGCTGCGGCGTTTTCAGGTCCAGCACGCCGACGCGACGGCGCTAGTCGAATCGGTCACCAACGCGATGACCGACTACGCGCAACGGGCCACCCAGCTTGGTGACGACGTGGACATAGACGCCTTCACGGCCGTGGCCGATACGCGCACCAACAGCATCATGGTGGTCGGTTCGGAGAAGACGTTCGTGTTCGTCGAGGAGATCCTGGCGGCGGTCGACGTCAAAACCCCCGAGGACCAAAAGAAGCAGTTCCGCATCTTCATGTTGGAAAAAGCTGACGCGGCCACTGTCGCCGAGGCGATCAACGGATATGCCACCGGCGGCGCCGGCGCCGGAAGTGGTGGCCGGCGCGGTAATCGGGGTGGTGGCGGAGCCACGCCCGGCGGGGCGCGCGAACTTAACGTCTACGCTGTCCCGGAGGAAACCACCAACTCAGTGATGGTCTTCGGCCGGTTGGAGGACATCGCGATCGTCGAGGCCGAGGTCATCCAGGGGTTGGAAGACGCGATCAGCGATCGCTATCAGATCGAGACCATCACTGTCGAGCATGTGCCGCCGTCGCAGCTTGTGAGCTACGTGTGGCAGTTCATCGACCAGGGTGCAACGCAGGCCCAGGGGCGGAGCGGTCAACGCGGTCGAGGCGGGGCGCCCGGTGATGCGGTCGGCCCGCAGGTTGTTCCGAACGACGACGCGATGACGCTGGTCGTGAAGGGCACGGCGCGCCAGATCGAGGAGATTCGCGATCTGGTGGCTCGCTTCGACAGTTCGGAATTCAGCGACACCTCGATCAAGGTGGTCGAGATACCGTACGGGCAGGACGCCGCCACGTTGGCCGCGGAGATTGAGCGGATCATCAACGACAGCGAGCAGGACTTCGCCGATCGAGCCGGTCGCATGCCGCGGCAGGTTACGGTCGGGGCCGATCAGTACACCAACACGCTGATAGTGGCGGGCGATCCGGCGCTCTACGGCATGGTCGTGACTCTGGTGAAGCAACTCGGCGAAGTGCGTTCGGATACTGCCGTCACGCGCGTGATCGAGCTGCGCAACCTCTCCGCCAGCGACGCCGAGACGATCATCAACGATCTCCAGCAGCAGCGGCGCGGCCGGGGCTCGTCGGGCAGTCGCCCAGGGTCGAGCCGTTCGCCGCGCCCCACTGGCGGTTCACGGCGGCCGTCGGGCCGGCGGGGAGCGCTATATCCCCAGCCCGTGCCCGGGTTGGACACTCCGCCCGCGTTGTTCCAGCCGCTGAGCTGGATTGAGCCGTACATTGGGGTGGGGCCGTTCGCGGGCGTGGTCGGCCTG
>CAZUCH010000224.1:0-5668 GCA_964619045.1 uncultured Planctomycetales bacterium
GGGGCCATGGAGCGCCCCAGGTACTCGCCGTAGACCGACGTCTGGATGTCCGTGACTCGCCCGCCGTTGTAGTTGCTGACATTCCAGGTAACGACCCGCAGTTGCGCCTGGGCGGTGGTCCCGGCTAGCAGGCCGAGCAGGGCGGCGACGAGAATGGGGCGTCCGAGACGGGTTGTGTGAGCCATCGGCTTCTCTCCTGGCGCGAGTTGCGGCCACGACACACGTCGTGGCAACCACAACGCTTCATTGTAGCAACTTGTCGCCCGGTTTTCGCCGCCAATTCGAGGCCCTTGCGGTGCCGAAAGCGGTTTCCGGGGCTCTCTGGCGGCTTATCGGATGGTCTGACGTCCGAATCGCGCCAACTTTGACAGACGTGAGCCCCCCGGGCGTCGTGGCCGCGACCTGGCCCCCGCGAATACCAAGCTGGACGCCGCAGGCATTCATACTGCGCCTTGCCTGGGCGTCCAGCCGGGGTTCCGGCCGCGGGCCGGCTCCCTAACCTCCTCCTGAATGGTATTACTGGCCGGCGGCTCCCAACGCGGCCACGAAGGGGTCGATGTCATCGAAATCGACCTGGCCGTTGCCATCGATGTCGCCCAACATGCGGCTACACCCGGGGAAGCCGGCGTTGTACGCGTCCGGTCCGGAGAGTGCCAGGACGAACGGGTCTATGTCGTCGGCATCGAGCAAGCCGTCGCAGTTCAAGTCCCCTGGCACCGACACGGCGAAGGTCAACTCCGCGACTCCGCCGGGCAGACCGTCGCCGCTGGGTAGCGCGGGGGCGCCGGGCACTGCGGTGTTCTCGGGATGGACCATCTCACCGTCCAGTTCGAGCTCCGCGGCCACATCGACGATCGTGTCGGCGATCGTCAGCGTGTACGTGTCGGGTGCCAGAGGCGTGATGGGAACGAGTGTGGCTGCGTGGCGCGTGTCGTCGTAGCTGAAGCTGCATTCGACAGTGCCCGCTGCCTGGCCGACGAGTGTGAACTGACCGGCGTCGACGATCACATCCTTGTGGAAGACGACCTCGATACCAGCCGCTTCCTGCGCGGCCACGGTCTGATCCGGGTTCGGGTGAGTGGTGGCGATCTTGGGCGGCCCCTCGACGAAGGTGGTCTCACCCCCGTCATCCGCGAGCACCCAAGGTCCGGCGTTGTACACCAAGGCGTCTGCCGGCTCATCCCCAATCGGCAGCAGCAAGTGCTCCTGGCGCTCGTTGTGCCAGATCGTGTACGTGGTATCCTGTCCGCCGGCCGAGACCAGAATGTCGATCGGCATCTGGAAGACGAACCACGTTTGTTTGGCCATCAGCTCTATGTACTGAGTTCCGTCGATGGTGAGCGGCCGCCAGGCGTGCCAGTGTGTGGGGCGTCGGCCGTTGTAGACCCACTGGTCGAAGAACCAGCGCAAATCGCGCCCCGTAACGGCCTCGGTGACGGCTATGAAGTCCTCGGTGGTTGCGAACCCGCCGCCGTAGATTTCGCGGTAGGTGGCCAGGATGTCGAAGAACGGCTCGTCGCCGACGACGTGTCGCAACATATGCGTGACCCAGGCGCCTTTCAGGTAGGTGATGTTGCGCGAGTAGACGCGGCCCTGCTCGGACGCATCGTAGCAGTAGAGCGGGTCGGTTGTGCTGGTGGGGCGCAGGTAGTCCATATACAGGTGCAGAATCTCCTCGCCGTTCGGTTCCTGGGGTCGGTTCTCGAACCACAGCGCCTCGGAGTACGTTGTGGGCCCCTCGTTCAACCAGATGTCGTGCCACGTCGCGCACGTCACGTTGTCGCCCCACCAGGAATGTGCCAGTTCGTGGGCGTTCAGCCAATCAGACACCATCCACCCCTGACTGGTCATCGTCTGGTGTTCCATGCCGCCGCCGAACCCGCATTGCGCGATGCCATACTTCTCGTCGACGAATGGGTACATGCCGTAGAGTTCGGAGAAGACATCCAGCATATCCGGGATGAGGGCCAGGTGGTCGTGGGCCTCCTGGGTATCCTGCTCGGGATAGAGGAAGTACTTGAGTGGCATGCTGCCGCCGTCATACTCCCAAACGTCGTCGTAAACGTTGTAATTGGTGATGGCGAGGCTGAAGAGGTAGGTTTCGGTTGGGTATTCGGTTCGCCAATGGTGGCGCAGCTTGCCGGGGCCGGCGTCCTCGATGCCGAGTAGCAGGCCGTTTGAGGCCACCGCCAGGTCTTCATCCACGATGAAGGACAGGTCGGCCGTGGCCTTGTCGGCCAGTTCCTCCTTGCACGGCCACCAGGTGTACGAGTACCAGGGTGAACTCAGCGTCCAGACTTCGCGGGCACCCGCTCGCTCGCGGAAGACGATCGACCCCCAGTCGCCGGCCGGCACCGGTGTGCCGTGGTATGAAACATACAGCTCGAAGATCTCGCCGGTGTTGTAGGGCCGATCCAGCGTGACCTCGAGTACGGTGGCGCCGATCCGTATCGCGGTGAGATCGGCGTCGCCGATTCGCAACGCATCGACGATGAACGAGTTTCGCAGCATGATCCGAAAAACGGTCAGATTATCGACCAGGGCGCGCGTCCGGATGACGTTGGACCCGTTCATGTGACCGGTGGTGAGTTCGATCTCCAACTCGAGGTCATAGTGCAGCACGTCGGTATCGCCGGATGTCTCGTCGCGCTGGCCCGACAATGGCACCCCGCCCGGCGGCGCCCAGTGGTGGGCGCCGGCCAGCTTGGCGCGCGAGCAGGAGTGCTCCTCGTTCCACGCGGTTTGGGCCACGGACAATGCGGGGGCGGCGATCAACAAAAACACAATCAACGTGCGACGCATGGCTGGTCCTCCAAATGCGCTTGGCCTGAAGTTGCCCTGTACGTTCAATCCCAGCGCCCGATGATCGCGCGATTCACTGAACCGAGCGGTCAACCTCGGCGGACCGACGCCACGCGACGGGCACTCCGCCAGTGGTAATCCGAAATTGGCGATCCCAACCCCCAGGGCACATCCGAAATATTGGGCGCTTCATGGTTTCTTGGCGGTTGAGGCCTTCCGGAAATGCCCGATGAACCAAGAATCGTCACCAAGAGGGTTGTGCCCGGACGGGCCGGCCGTAGCATACGCGGAACGGATTGTTGCTATCGCGCGCGAAGGCGCGGCTATCGTGGCCCGGAGCGAGACGCGCGGTCTCGCGATCAAGTCCTCGACAACAGGAGAGAACGTCATGTTCAAGGATTCCAGTCGTAATGGCGCATATGCACTCTTGCTGGCCTTGTTGGTCACAGTGCCGGCATTGGGCGGAGGAGCGGGTGAGGCTACGGATGATGAGGCGCTGGCGCGAATGGAGACGCTGCTGGTCGCCCAGCAGCAGCGGCTCTCGACCTTGCAGCAGCAGGTGGCCGGTGTCACCCAGCAGGGTACGGACGCTGCCCGAACCGAACTCATGAAGCAGCAGATTCGCGAGGTGCTCAGCGAGCAGGAGTTCCGCGAGAGCCTGATGCCGTCAACGCTTCAGGCCGGCTACGACGATGGCTTCTTCATCCGGAGCAGCGACGACAAGTTTAAGATGGTGTTCAACGGATTCCTGCAGTTTCGGTGGACTCACTACGGCACGCGCAAGGACAACCGCTATCTGGTTCCCGGATTCAGGCGCAGCGACCGCACGGGGTTCGACGTCTCTCGCGCCCGCCTCATCGTCAGCGGCCACGCATACGACGAGGATTTGACGTACTACATCCATCTGATTAGTGATGGCGCCGCCGGCTACAACACGGACCTGCTGTGGGGCTGGGTCAACTATCGGTTCTGCGACGCCTTCAACATCCAGACCGGTTTGTACTCCCTGCCCGGCACGCGTGGCTGGTGGCTCGACGAGCGCGGCTATCAGTTCGTCAGTCGATCCATGGTCGACCAGGTTTTCAATGTCGGTGACGGCTTGGGCGTGATGTTCTGGGGTAGCTTCTTCGATAGCAAGCTCGACTACTACCTCTCGGTTTCCAACTCGCTCAACGGGGCCGGTCAGACCATCAACAACGATGAAGACCGCCAGATGGACAGCAACCCCGCCATCGTCTTCAAGACCGTCTGGCACGCGCTGGGCGAGGATCCCGGGGCCGGACTCTTCGAGGGCGACACGGATTTCCTTGAGGAACCCGCCCTCGACATCGGCTTCCACTACGCCTTCAACGAAGATGACGGCGACGGTAATACCGCGATCGTCTTCCCACGTCGCACTCTGTTTCGCAAGGGTGGCTATGGCCTGACCAACTCGCTCGGGCTCCAGGTGAACCAGTTCGGCTTCGATGCCCAGTTCAAGTACATGGGCTTCTCGGCGGCCGCCGAGTACATCATCCGCATCCTCGACGTTCGCGAGGGTCACGAGGCGCCTTTCGCGCCGCTGTACCTCCTCACGGGCGACGACTCGACCAATGCTCAGCACGGTGCCTATGTGCAGTGCGGTTACTTCCTGCCGATTCCGGGTATGGAGAAGAAGCTGGAACTGGTGGCCCGCGTGGGCGGCATCTCGGCCCTCTCGGGCGGCCAGGAAGGCTCCTGGGAATACACCGGCGGCCTGAACTACTACTTCGAGGGTCACAACGTCAAGCTCCAGACCGATGTTACAAAGATCTACGAAGTGCCGGTCTCGGATTCGTATACCAGCATGGCCAACGTGAACGACGACGCCCTGGTCTGGCGCGTCCAGTTGCAGGTCGCTTTCTAGTAGTCCGCCACACTCGTCGTGCGGATGCCTGATGAACCTATCCACTCCCCGCGGAGTCTCCCGGGGAGTGGTTCTCATTCTCGGATACACCTGATGCTGATCGTGTCGCGTCAGCGGCCCGTTCGCGAGCCTGGCGCGCTATACTAATCATGGCGACCGCTCGTCTCGGACGCTCGAGGTGCCCGTGCATGGCCAAAGACAGCGCTACCCCCGACCCGGCGAAGGCACGCCGGTTCTCGCGCCGCAAGCTACTTCGGCGGCTGCTCGGCGGCACGATCGGAACTGCCGTGGTCGCGGGCCTGGGGGGCGTCTATGCACACCACATCGAGCCGTTTTGGCCCAAAGTGGAGCGGCTCCAGCTTGATCTACCGGGTCTAGACCCAGCCTTCGAGGGGTTGCGTCTGATGCAGATCTCCGACCTTCACCTCCACTCGGACAAGATCGCCGAGTATCTGAGCGCGCAACTCGCACGCTGTGGCGACCTGGAGCCGAACCTGATCGTCATCACCGGCGACTTCACCACCAGCGGCAGTACGCGTTACCTGGATCAGGTAGTCAAGATGCTCGCCTCGCTCAGTGCCCCGCTGGGCGTCTTCGCCGTCCTCGGCAACCACGATTGGGGCATCTACAACCCACGCCGCGCGCGGCGCGGCTCCCACAAGTCCGACCGAACGACCGCCGCCCTGACCGACATCGGCATAACCGTCCTCCGCAATGCGGCCCATCGGCTGACCATCGGCGACGCGTGCCTGCAACTCGTCGGCCTCGACGATCTCTGGAGCGGCCAGTGCGACCCGGCGGCGGCCTTCGCCGAAGTTGACCCCGACACCCCCTGCGTAGCTCTGGCTCACAACCCGGACACGATTGACCAGCTCAAGGACGCGCCCTGCGACTGGATTCTCTGCGGCCACACGCATGGCGGTCAGGTGCGCATTCCTCTGCTAGGCGCGCCGCTGCTGCCGATCCGCAACCGTCAGTACG
>CAZUCH010000225.1:0-5660 GCA_964619045.1 uncultured Planctomycetales bacterium
TCCTGGCGTTCCCTTTCGCCATTTCAACCGGGTATTTTTTGTGGTTGATTTTCAGCTTGTCTCTGGCGGCCTTCAAAGGATCAATGCCCAGTTTATCTGACAGCCGGATGAGATAGATCAGGACATCCCCTATTTCCTGTTTTATTTCTTCCAGCTTATCAGAATCTTTGACATAGCTCTGATCTTCGGTGAGCCACTGGAAGTGCTCCACCAACTCCGCAACTTCAACACTGAGGGCCATGGCCAGGTTCTTGGGCGAATGGTACTGATCCCAGTCCCGGTCTTTTGCGAATCCTCTGAGTTGTTGCTTTAATTCATCCATCTATTCTCCTGAAAGGTAAGACCTTGAGACCTTTTTTAACACGGACTACACTGTTTTTCCGTCTGCGCCGGGTAGGTCAAGGGCAAAACCAACTATCCGTCGATCACTCAGATTACGTTGTTTTTTTTCTTACCAGCTCAATGGCTCCTAAAGTTTAGGCGCCGCCTTGCTTCTCTGATTATATAACCGGCAAAATTATAACTCACAGCTCGTGGATTTGAATTGAGCCCTTTCCTTTAATATTTTTCGCTTCTTCCACAATCTGCCTGTGGTGGGTAAAAAGAATCACCTGGTTCTTCTTTGATAAATCAGCCAAGACCCTAAGGGTCGCCTTGGACCGGTCATCATCAAAATTTATCAGAATATCATCCACAATAAAGGGCATGGGCTCGCTGGTTTCAAGGCGCCACTCCACGGAGGCCAGGCGTAGAGCGAGGAAAAGCTGGTCACGGGTTCCCGAACTCATTTTTTCTACTGTCAGGCGCAAGTCATCGGGCCGTACACCGACGAGAATAGGATCACCCTTATCATCCATCAGTACGCAGGCTGGCAAAGGAGCCCATGGTCAAATCGTTAAAATACCCGGAGGCAATTTTCAAAACCGGGTCCTGGTGTTCTTCCCGGTAGCGTTCGATTTCCTGCTGCAAAATCCTGGAGGCCAGCTTTAACAGCGCATACCTCTCAGCCAGTCGCCGTATCCTGGCCAACTCCTGTTCCATTTCCTCAGCGGTCTCAGCAGCCTTAGCACTGCCATCCATGGCGGCAAGCTTGGTGCTTTCCTCGCCGATCACCTGAGAAATTCTGTTGATCTCAGGATTTATCTTTTCCTCAATATCCCTCCTCTGCGACTCTATCAGGCCGGGCAATTCATCAGCATTAACCTCTGCCGCCTGCCTGGCAAGCTCTTCAAGCTGCACACCAGCCCCGATCTTGGCCAGGATTGCCTCAGTATCAGAAATTTTCTCCTGTAGCCTCTGAGATTCAGTAAACTTGCCAATTACCGCCGCCAACTCTTCCGGTTTTTCACATTTGGCTATCCGAAGGAGTTCATCCATCTGCTCATTTGCACTTTGTAACGTTTTTTTGGCCGCAGAGACATCTTCCTGCAGCAACTCTAACTCCTCAGAAAGTTTGTCATATAGGGTGCCGTCCTTTTGTGCTTGGCTGAGCATGGTCCGCAACTGCAGAATTGCCTGGTCCAGAGGCAAGGACGACATGTTAGGGGCCACCTTCTCAATCAGGGTCTTAATCTCCTTCTCAAGCTCAGCCGCATCACGGTCAATGCCGTCAATGCGGCTTTTAAGATCATCTGCCTCTTTCAACTTTTCAAAGCAGTTCTGTAGAATTTCAATAAGGTCAATGGCTTCAAGAGTGGAGACCTCGTCTTTAAGTCCTAAACCCAAAAGTGCCTTTTGCCACTGCTCCTGCCACTTGGCCAGGGCTTCCTGCGCAGTTTTAAGATCTTCCTCTGCCTGATGAAAAGCCTTTTCCGCTTTTTCTTGCCTCTCTTTTAATTTTTCAAGATCCGTCTTCTGGCCGGCAATCCTCTCCAAGACAGTCTCCGCCAAAATCAGAACAGGGCCCAGCTCTTCACCGGCAACTGTTCCCTCCTCTTCCATGGTATCAAGTTCTTGTTGTACCGCCTGCTTAAGATCTTTCCTCCGCTTCACATCCCGTCCGATGTCCTGCTCCTTTTTAAAGATATCACCCACCTTGAAGCGGAGCTTGTCCATCTCAGCAAGCCAACCGCTCATTTCCTTTGGTGATAATGGGGTGATTCCAACAGGTTGCCACATGCGGGTCCAGGCTTCTTCAAGTTCCCGTGCTCTTTTATCAAACGCCTCTTTATCTCTGTCATTCTCTGCCAAGGCGTCTTGCAAGGTCTCTTCCTGGGCACGAAAGGCTGCTGCATTGGCTACCCGGTCTGCCTCTCGGCGCAGCCGGTCGGCAACAATATCCGCCCGCCCCACATATCCCTCATAGGCCTCGGGAAGTGGCTGCTCAGAATCATAGAACTGACTTTCTGCGGTCACATCTTCCTGATCAAGCCACTGCCGTCGCAAAAGATACCAACCCTGCTCCCGTTTTTCACGAGTCTGGGCCAACTCCTCCTCTGAAGGAACTTCGCCCGCATACTCTACCTTTTTGATCTCAGCCTGAGCGCTCTTCAGATCCTTCTCGTCCTTTTTACGATCCTTTTCGATCTCACGTCTTTCATCAGCAAACCCGCTGTAACGATTCTCAAACTGCTGCACAGTTTCAGAAAGCGGCAGTGAGAGTTCCATGAGTGCAGCCAAATCACCAGGCCAAAGGCCAATCCGCGTGAGCTCTACAAGGCATTCTTTTTTGTTCAGTTCAACATCACTCCTACTATTTTCCAGCTGCGCATCAACATCTCCAGCCTTTTGCGCCAGTTTCACAGCTTGGAGAAGTTTCTGGGAATCCTTGGCCTCCGACATTGCGGCCAGGCCTTCCGCTACCTCCTTAAGTGCCTGTTCTGCTATCTTGATCTGCTTCTGTGCCAGCGTAAGATTTTGATTTATTGCCTCATTTTGAGTACTTAGTGTTTGCACAGTTCTCTTTTTAGCAAGAACCGACCGCAGAGTCTCCACCTCTTCCAAAGTCAAATCCGGCCGCACCTGCTGTAGCAAGCGGGCCGCCTCTCTACGGAGGCTGATCCGCATACCATTTCTTTCCGGCCTGTCCTTCTGGCCCTTGCGGTATTCACCAAGACGCTGATAGAAATCATCCACTCTTTCTGCCTGGTTCAGGAGATCCTTATCGAATGAGATGACATTGCGCTTTGCTTCAAGTTTCACCTGGCGGTCAGTATCTCTCTGCAGCTGCTGCCCGCCCTCACGCATGTCCTGACTAACCTGCCGGTGCCTTTCGGCAAAATCATGGGGCAGGGGAATAACCTTTTCCAAGGCCCGTAACTGGTCCTGCCAGGATTTCAAAGAGGCCAGCTCAGGAACGGCCTGCTCTAATCTATCCAGACGATGCAGCTCTTTATTTTTGTGATCCCGCTCTTTCTCTAAACCGGCCCGCTCCGCCACAGCATTTTCCAGGGCTTTCTGATGATTTTTCCAGTCCTTGGAAGAAAGACTGAGCGCCTTGACCTCTTTCTGAAGTCCCTTGAATCTTTTGACAGCCTTGTTGATCTCAGGCAGTTGTCCAGCCGACTTGAACAGATCTGCCGCCTCTTTTTCAAGCTGATCAATGACCTCCCGTAGTGAGGAGATGCCTGCTCCAGCGGCAAACAGAGCTTGGCCCACCTCGCCCTTCTGGGCAAGAATGTCTTTACCGCCCCGCACGAGGGTATCATGATCAATGCCGTAGAGGGATTCAAATATTTCCGGTTCAAGGCCGTCTATGAATGGGGCTAAGACACCGGAATCGAGAGGATTGCCGGCCTCGTCAATGACATCACCAATACGTTTTTTCCGACGCTGAAAGCTAATCTCTTCTCCAGCACTATTTTCAAGACAGCCACCGACCAGTAGTTGATCATAGTTGTGAACGAAATTATCGGGCGTCTGTTGGAGGAACCCATAAAGAAGGGCCTTGAGCGCTCGGAGTGCGCTGCTTTTCCCTGCCTCGTTTGGGCCGAAAATAATGTAGAGGCCAGGCTCCTCGGAGTTAAACTCCAGGGTCTGGTCAGTGAAAGGACCGAAGGCCTTCAGATCGAGACGCTTCAACCTCATCTGGTCCCTCCATGCTGAAGAAGTTTGGCAATCAAGAGTTCCTGCACTTCAGTACGCAGCTCTGCGATTCTGTCAGGAGATGGATCAAGAAAGGGCTCATCGCCGCAGTGGATCTCAGCCGGCAATTTGCTTTTCAAGGCAGACAACTCCGGTACGAGGCCCAAGAGAGTACCGCCATCCAGTTCCAAATGTTGAATAGACTGCAGCAAGCCGGCAATTGGCGTATCCTCACCAAAGATTTCCTCAAGACTAACCTTTCGGCTTGTCTGAAACTTAACCTTTTCCAACCATACGTCACCGAATCCAGCGGCAATGCCTCGGAATTCCTCGGTCCATTGTGCTGTCCGATCAAGTAATTGGGCATGAACAGGGCATTTTCCAGTCAAAACCAGACGTAGAGCCAAGGTCTTGCCGTCTGCCTGGTCAAGTTCCTGTTCAAAGTCCTGCCGAACCGCATCATAAACGCTATCGGAGGTCTCGCACCCAGACAGATCCACCTGGCATTTGGCCCAGCGCAGCACATCAAGTTCAAGCTCTTCAACCTCAGTGATGCACCCATCCACCACTGTCACCAATGTGGCACCCTTGGCTCCGGTTTCTTTGATATGGCGGCCCTGGATATTACCTGGAAAGACAACCCAAGGATCTTCAGAAACAATTTCCCGTTTGTGGACATGGCCCAAGGCCCAGTAGTCATAACCTTTTGACTTCAGTTCATCCAAAGTACACGGCGCGTAATCCTCATGCCCCTCACGACCAGTCAGGGATGTATGCAGCAGGCCGATATTAAAATAGTTGGAATCATTCTGAGGATATTGGGAGGCAAGGTTCTCAGTCACAGCGCGGGAAGAATAGCTCTGGCCATGAATGATGACACCAAGGTCATCGAGTTTTACAGACTGGGGTTTCCTTGGAGAAAAAAGAGTCACATTGTCAGGCAAGGGCATGGCCTTGGTGATCTGACTAGCAGCATCGTGATTACCGGAAACAATGAAAACTTTGATCCCGGCCTTGGACAATCGTCCCATCCTGGCTGCAAAAAAGAGGCCGGTGTTGTAGTCCTTCCAATCACCATCATAAAGATCACCAGCAATCAGGATAAAATCAATCTCCTCCTCTATGGTCAAGTCAATCAGATCATCAAACGCCCGCCTCGTCGCCCCGCGAATCTCCTCAACAGGCGCATCTTCATGCGCCTCAAGTCCTTTTAATGGGCTATCGAGGTGGATATCAGCTGTGTGAATGAATTTCATATTGTTATGTTCCAGTTCTCTATAGTTGCCTGGTCATACACAACCCAACTGATTAACATCATCAATCGTTATGAAAAAACAGTTTTGAATGTCCGTTCCGGACAAAAATTAATCCCTTTCTCTTCGTTGCGTGCGTTGCGTCGTTGTGTGATGCTTACGTATTTGAACCTGCCCTTCGCTGCGCCGTTGCGCAAAACCATTCTTTAAGAAAACTCAGTTATGGGTCTGCGGTCGCTGACGAACACCAAGTCCACCAATATTTCCGCTTTCAATTCAGCAGCTCCTCAAGCAGTTCCTCATCCGCTGCGGGACCTTCAAGTTCCGCAATTTCCGTTATGGTTTTTGAAAGCGGCGTTTTCACGGAAACCCCTAAATCGGGGA
>CAZUCH010000226.1:0-5633 GCA_964619045.1 uncultured Planctomycetales bacterium
TCGGGACGTTTGCCGAGTTCACGCGCGACGTGCTACCACGCATCGCCGCCGCCGGCTACAACGCCGTGCAGTTGATGGCGATTCAAGAGCACCCGTACTACGGGTCGTTTGGGTATCAGGTGAGCAGTTTCTTCGCGCCGGCGTCGCGTTTTGGTACGCCGGAGGAGCTGAAGGCGCTGATCGACGCCGCGCACGGGCATGGGCTGCGCGTGCTGCTGGACCTGGTTCATAGCCACGCGGTGCGGAATGTCAACGAAGGTCTGAACCAATTCGACGGCACCGATCATCAATACTTCCATGCCGGCGAGCGCGGAAGCCACCCGGCGTGGGATTCTCTGGTGTTCGATTATGGCCGGCCCGAGGTACTACAGTTCTTGCTCAGCAATGTGCGGTATTGGCTGGAGGAGTTTCGCTTTGACGGATTTCGGTTTGACGGCGTTACCAGCATGATCTACCTGGATCATGGCCTGGAACGTCACTTCTCGTCCTACGACGACTACTTTCCGCCGCACGTTGATGAGGACGCGCTGGCCTACCTGCAACTAGCCAACGAGTTGGCGCATTCGATCAACCCCGACGCGATTACAGTCGCGGAGGACATGTCGGGCATGATCGGGATGGCGCGCCCGGTTGCCGAGGGTGGGATTGGGTTCGACTACAGACTGGCGATGGGTATTCCGGACTACTGGATCAAACTACTGAAGGATGTCCCGGACGAACGTTGGGAATTGGGCGCGCTGTATCACACGCTGACCAATCGCCGGGCTGGCGAGTCACATATTGCGTATGCAGAGAGTCACGATCAGGCGCTGGTGGGCGACAAGACGATCGCATTCCGGCTGATGGACGCGGACATGTACCACCGCATGAGCAAGGGCAGCCGCAGCGTCGTCGTCGAGCGCGGCATGGCGCTGCACAAGATGATCCGTCTGGTGACGTTCATGCTCGGCGGCGAGGGTTATCTGAACTTCATGGGTAACGAGTTCGGACATCCCGAATGGATAGACTTCCCCCGCGCGGGCAACAACTACTCGTACCACTACGCCCGACGACAATGGTCGTTGGTGGACAACGAACAGTTGCGCTATCACGACTTGGCGGCTTTCGACCGGGCCCTGCAACACCTCGATGGTGAGTACAACGTGCTGGCGCAGCCGGAGTGCGAGTTGCTCCATGTACACGAGGATAACAAGCTACTGGTCTGCCGGCGTGGACCTCTGGTGTTGGCGCTGAACTTCCATGCCCACCAATCCTATGCGGACTACAGACTTGGCCTGCCGGCACAGTGTGATTACCGACTGGCCCTATGCACGGACGCGCGCGAGTTCGGCGGGCACGATGAAGTCCATGCCGGACAGGTCTATGGCTGCCAGGACCACGACTGGCACAACCGGCGCTGCAGCATACAGGTCTACTTGCCGGCTCGTACGGCGCTGGTGCTGGCGCCTGTTCACTGATCGGCGTCGAGTGTGTCGCACAGAGGTGGGAACTCCTGGCATAAGCCATGGCGGATGCGCCCGAGGTTCTCCGGGCTGACGCCGGCGGCGGACGCGGCGGCCAGCAGTGAACAAACTTGCCGCTCGTCACCACTCTGGGCTGCCAGCCACACCCGCCAACTCCAGGCCATGGTGTGGTCCGGAGAGCGTCGCAGTATCGCCACGAGCCAGTCTTGCACGGGCGGGCGGCGCTCGGCCGGCAGGCGAATGTTAGCGGATACAAGGTCAAGATAGCCCGCGACGACCGCGTCGTTGACAGCATCCCCCCCAGCGACGACCTCACGCAGCAGCGCCGCGGCCTCATCCTCGCGTCCGGAGGCCAGCAGGCAGGTCGCAAGCCGCACACGGTAGGGTCGAGCCATCGTGGCGTACTTCTGGGCCTGTATGTTGGGCAGAGCCGCGAGCGCCTCACGGAGCAACGCCGCGGCTGATTCGGCGGCGCGTACGTCGCCACGCAGCAGGTAGTTCGCCTGCTCGCGCAGGGCGGTCGAGTAGAGCGCCGGGAAGCGACTGCGCATCGGCTTGTAGAGCGCGGCGGCGGCGGCGACGTAGTGTGTGGCGAGGTCGAACTCGCCGCGCAGCGCGTGCCACGCGGCGGCGAGGCGCTGCGTCTCGGGCGCCATGGAGAGCACCAGCGAATCGAGACCCGTCTGCGGCGAATAGGGACCGGCGGCCGCAACGAAGGCGGCCAATGTCTCCTCGAACCGGGGGCGAGTGGCGAACTGCTCGAGTACCGTCAGCCAGACTCCCTCTGTATCGCCGAAACGCAGGGCATCGCGCAGGAGAGTCACGTGATCGGCCAGCGCCGCGCGGTACCGTGCCAGGGCGATCAACGTCTCAACGTCGTAAGGCGTGCGCTGTCGCTGGAGCCGCCACGCCTGTTCGGCAGCCGACATCCAGCGCGCGGCGGCGTCCGGATCGCTCGGGCGCGACAGTTCGGACAGCCACTCGGCGGTACGCGCTAACCGAGCGTCGCTGCGCGTGATTGCGGGAACGCGGCGCCGCAGGTTCAGGGCGGAGTCGTGGGCGCGCGTGGCTTGTTCGATCGCCTGGCGGCTAAGCTCCGGGGTACGCTGCTCGGCGGATCGGCGGAACCACTCGCCGAAAGCGAGGCGTGCTTGCTCGAACAGCGCCCCTGTTCCGCGTTCGCAGGCCACTATGATGCGTACGGGATCCAGCAATCTGGCTTGAGCCTGGCCGCAGGCGTACAGCGTGTCTTCGTAGCGTCCCTCGGACAAGGCCGTCTTGCTGCGCAGTTCCCACTGGGCGCCGGTCCAGTTCCGGTGCGCCAATGCGCCCGCCCCGCCGGCGGCGGCGAAGCAGATCAGGGCACAGGCTAGGGACCGACGGGCCGGTCGCGGCGGTGTGGCTGCGAGAGGCCCGGCGGCATCGGAGTCATCTCGACAGGCGCACCATATCATGCCCAACAGCGTGTAGTAGATCGCCGTTCCGCCGGGCAAGCGAGGCATGACGCCGACCATTGAATCGGCCAGCAACGCTACGCCGGCCGCTGTGATGCCAACGACGAGCCAGCGTTGTCGCGAGTCGGCGGCGTGTCGCAGTCGGGCCAGCACGGCCAGGAAGATTGCGACCAGGCCGGCTACGAAGAGCACGCCGCCAACGAGCCCGATCTCGGTCAGCACCTCGAACAGCTCGTTGTGGGCGTGCTCGACCAGCTCAGCCATGAAGGCCTCGGGATCGAGCGTGCGGTCGCCGAACGCGAGTTGACCGGCGACTCGCGGGTACGCTCCGGCGCCGTGCCCGCCGACGGGCCGCGCCTGCCACATTTCGGCCGCGTAGCGCCAGGCGTAGAGGCGAAACCTCATCGACGCGCCGCGTGCCATGGCCACGTCCAGGCTTGAGGTCGAGAACCACAGCGTGCCCGCACCGACGATGCCGATAGCGAAGGCGATCCCGAGCAGCCAACGCAACCGGCGACCCACGCGCAGAACGACCATCATCGCCAGGCCGACAACGAGTGCGAGCAGTGCTCCCCGGCCCCGAGTCAATGTGGCGCACCAAATCAGCGGCAACATGGCGACCAGTGCGCCGACTGCGGCCGGACCGAATGCCAGTCGTCGTTTGCGAAGCGTGCGCTCGGCGGCCGCACACAGCGTGGCTACGCAGATGAGCAGCGCTGGCAACTGAGCCGCGGCCAACAGCGACGGGTTTCCGAGCGGGAACCCCGGCCGGTGGCCAGGGTTACGTTCGTGGTAGTACCAGATGCACAGCGTCGCCGCGCCGGCAGTGATGATGACTAGCCCGGTCAACAGCGCCGGCAGATGTCGGCGTTGGAGCGTACTGGCAAGAGCCATGGCCCAAGCCAACCCGAGCGCGTAGATAAGGGCCTGGCCGCGAGCCATGTCCGCGTCGCCGGCCCAGAGGCTGCTGAGCAGTGACAGCAACACCCAACCTGTCAGGACAAGCTGCGCGCCGGCCACCAGCTTGGCCGCTTGCGAACGGCGGCGCGTGCCGGCAGCCGTCAGCATCTGGACGCCCAGCAGCACCAGGCCGGCGGCCGCCGACAGGTGCAGCGCCAGGTCCTTGACCTCGACGCCGCGCTCCGAGGCGAGCAAGCCCCCGAAAGACATGGCGTCGGTGATCGGCTTGAGGACGGAGTGCTCGCTCCAGGGGATGGCGCCCGGATAGGTCTGCCCGGGCGGCGGGCTGATCAGCAGAAAGGCGGCGGTCAACAGCATCAACGCCAGGACCAGCGCGATCCGTGAGCAGATCGCGCTGGCGGCGGGATCGGGAGAAACAACGGTTGTGGATGGTGTCGCCACGCTCATCGCGATTCACGCCTTGACATACGCACACACCTGCTACAATGGCCTCGGACGCGGTGGTTTCACGGTTCGCCACGGACGGCAGTCAACCGCACCGCAAAACCGCAGTATAGCCAAGATCGGCGACGGGTTCAGTCGCATCGCGACCTGCCATCGGGCCCGGCCGATCGACGCCGCTGCACCGGACAACATGGATGGTGCCCAACGTAATGACGAAACCCACGGCATCCAGCCCCGATTCCCCCGCTAACTGCGTGATTCCGCGCGAACTCGACAAGCTCCGCGTACATCTGGTCGGCATCGGCGGCTGCGGCATGTCGGGACTTGCCGCCCTGCTGCTGCGACGTGGCACGCGGGTCAGCGGCTCGGATATGCAGGATTCGGAGACGCTTGATCGACTCAGCGCCGCTGGTGCGCAAGTCACAACCCGCCAAAACGCGGCGGCGATTCCAGATGTGTGCGACCTGGTCGTGGCGTCGTCGGCGATTCGCGCCGGTCATCCCGAACTGGCGGCCGCCGAGCAGCGCGGCCTGCCGGTGGTCAAGTACGCCCAACTGCTGGGGGCCGTCATGGCCCATTATGAGGGCCTCGCCGTCAGCGGCACACACGGCAAGAGCACGACCAGTGCCTGGCTGACTTTCGTGCTGCGAGAGGCCGGGCTGGACCCCAGTTTCGTGATCGGCGCCGACGTCCAGCAACTCGGCGGCGGCAGCGGCGTGGGCGACGGCCGCCACTTCGTCGCCGAGGCCTGTGAGTACGACCGCTCATTCCTGAACCTGCGTCCGCGGCGCGCGGTGATTCTCAACATCGAGGAAGATCATCTCGATTACTACAAGGACATCGAAGACATCTGCCAAGCGTTCGGCGCCTTCCTCGGCGGCCTGTCGCCCGATGACGGTCTGGCCATCATCAACGGCGACGATCCGCACTGCGCCACCGTGGCTGCACAAGCCCGCGTCGAGACCTTCGGCACAAGCCCCGACGTCAACTGGCGTGCGATCGACGTGACGCTCGCCGACGGTGTCTACGAGTTTGACGTGGCACGCGATGGTCAAACGCTGGGCCGCGTACGGCTTGGTCTGCCCGGCCAACACAACGTACATAACGCGCTGGCGGTGATCGCCAGCGCCTCCGACTGCGGCGTGTCGTGGGAGAACATCGTCCGAGGGCTGGCGGAGTTTCGCGGCGTGCGGCGCCGGCTCGAACAACGAGCCGCACCCGGTGACGTATGCGTCGTGGATGACTACGCCCATCATCCGACCGAGATTCGGGCCACGCTGCAAGCCGCCCACGAACGGTTCACCCCCCGGCGACTGTGGTGCGTGTTTCAGCCGCACCAGCACTCGCGCAC
>CAZUCH010000227.1:0-5630 GCA_964619045.1 uncultured Planctomycetales bacterium
AGCCCGACGGCACGCCGCGCAAACTGCTGGACGTTTCACATTTGACCCAACTCGGCTGGCGGGCCAAGACCGCACTGCGCGACGGCATCCGGATGACCTACCAGTGGTACTGCAAGCGTGCCGAGTCACACGCGCTCTCTTGAGCGCGGCGGAGGGGCGGGGAACGGACACGCCAACATCCTCGGCCGCCACCAACAACAAATGAGCCCCACCCGCAACCGTTGCGGGTGGGGCGTACGAGTGCCCGCGGCCTCGGGCTATCCGCGGACACCGCTCGAACCCCGCGCGTCGGTCAGCGTACGCGGAGGAGACGCCGCATCCCGCTGCGCGGACCATCTTGCCGGCTCTGAGTGCTGACCCGGACGATGCCGCCGTGCCGCGTAAGGCCTCGAGCCGTCGAGATGGCCGATCCGCCGAGATGCGTGCCACTTCGTCCGCCGGCCGAGACGTACCTGTCTCGACCGCCCTGGGCGAGCGCCTGGCCGTTGCTGTGGCTCACCTGACCGTTGGCGCCGATGCTCAAGTTGAAGTTAGTCGCCAGTGCCGGACCACGCTGCGGTGCGATGGCCGTGCTGAGTGAGAGCGACAGCCCATCCCGATCAACTCCGACGGCAACTGCCCGCGACAGATTCAACACGCCGGTGCGCGTATCGGTGCGGGCGAATCCGACCTCACCAACGTAGCGGGCGCTGGCGCTCGCGCTGCCAGGCTGCCCACGCCCACCGCGGGCGGAGGCTGAGGTCTCGGCATCACTGGCACTGGCGGCCAGCGTGGCGAACAGGGTACACGTAGCGGCGGCGAGTATGCTCTTCATGCGTAACATCGTCTTGGTCCTTACATTGGGCGGAGCTTGGTCCGCAATCCGCGTATCAGTTTGCTCTCCGACCGGCGGCGTCTGCGACTCACCTCCGGATGACAATCTTCACGCCGCTGGAACGAGCGACACCGTAACGAGTGGCTCGACTCTCGGCGTACACCGCTGCCTGCCCGTCGCGCCGGACGCCGCTCATACTGAGACCGACGCCGTTCGAACTGGCACTGGCGTGGTACCGGGCGTCGCTGATGACCTGCGAGCGACTATCCGCGCGGCCGCCATAGCTACCGGCCCAAGAGTCACTGTTGCTGACGGCCCGGCCGCCAAACAGCCCACGGCTCGTGGACCGACTGTCACTGAACGCCGTGCCGTACTCGGCCAGGGCGGTCGACGTCGAGCGGCTATGGGCGTCGCCGAAGTACGCCCCGTCAGCCAGGGCGGTGCTGTTGGAGATGGCCGTGCCGCCGACCGCCGCCGCGATGCTCTCGCTGTCGGCCAGCGCTCGACCGCCCCACACGCCGCGTGCATCGGCCAGCGAGTTGCTGATCGCCAAACCGTGATCGGCCATCGCCACCGCCCGACTCTGGGCGTAGCCGTTCCAGTGTCCGATGGCATCGCTGTTGGCCACCGCTCGGCCGCCGCGGGTCGCGCCGGCGATCGCCAGCGAGTCGGCGTTGCCGGTAGCGGTCGCCGTCGCCGAGGCACTGCCGCCGTTGCTGGCGGTGGAAATCGCCACGGCCTCGCCCGCCCAAGCGGTCGCGGCCAGCAGCATGGCGGTGCTCAAGGTAGCTGCGTGTGAGCGTTTCATGATTGTCCTCCTTCGGGTCAGGGGCCTTTCCGACGGGCTCGGCACTCACCGGACCGCGTCGTCGGCCATTGGACGGCGGCGACCGGTCCATTATTCACCCCCGCCGGGCGGATTTTGCCGGCCTTTGCGATTATCCTGAGCACCACAAGATTTCGTGATTATTCGTGAATAGCGTGAACAGCCCAAACGTCGATAGTTCGGAAATGTCCCTCGTCGCCGCCGCGTCCACCGGCGACAACGATGCGCGCCGCGCGTTGTACGAGCGGTACCGCGACGTGGCCTATCGGGTCGCGTTGCGCATAACCAGCCGCCCCGAGGACGCCCTGGATGTCGTACAGGACGGCTTTATCCGGGCCTTCGAGCGGCTAGACAGCTTCAATCGCACCGCGGGCTTCAAGACCTGGCTGCTGAGAATCGTCAGCAACCGAGCCCTGGACCTGCTGCGGGCACGCAAGGTGCGGCTCGCAATGCCGCTGGATGGCAGCGGCGACGGCACACGTCCCGACCCGCCGGCCCCCGCGGCCGACAGCCGGCCCGGCCAGAGGCTCGAAGCCGGCGAGTTGGCCCACAGGCTGCACCGGGCCATCGAGTCGCTGACGCCGCCACAACGGGCCGTATTCGCCCTGTACGCGACCGGCGAGATGACCTACGGCGAGATCGCCGAGTCGCTGGGCGTCCCGATCGGCACGGTAATGAGCCGGCTGCATCACGCTCGCCGCCGACTATATGAGCTGCTGCCAGACTTGGCCGCGGAGAACTGATGAGCGCCAGACCAGACATCCCGGACGACGGCCTGCGAATGCTGCTATCGGGCCGGCCCAACGACCTGGACGCCGACCAGCTCGCCGAGTTGGAGACCGCGCTCAACGAGAACGCCGAGCTGGCCGAGCACGTCGCCCACCTCATCCCGGCCCGCGATTCGCGACTGGCCGCCGCCCTTGACCGCCTTGATGCCTACGGGCGCCCGACCCCCGCCGACTGGGACGCCGCTTGGAGCCGTATCAACGCCGCCGCGCCCGCGACGGCCATCTCGCGCCCAACTAGCATCCCTGGAGCGCTGCGTCTCTGGAAACCGCTCGCCGCCGTAGCCGCCGGCCTGCTGCTGACGGTAACATGGCAAACACGCTCGCCGGCAATAGAAGGACCATGGTCGCTGCAACTGGGCCACGACGTCCAGATCGACAACCTGGAGGTAGCCGACGGCCTGACCGCCTTCGTACTCTCCACCGGCGACAACGGCATCGACGTTATCTGGGTGCTCGAAGACGAATCCTGACCGCCCTACGAACCGAGGACAGAACATGATGCGATCCACCATTCTGCTGGCCGTGACACTGGCGCTCGTTATCGCCGGACCATCGCCCGTTCAAGCTCAGAGTGAGGGTGGCAACAAGACCACCACGATGCAGGTCTTGTCCATCCGCGCCACGACTCAGAACAAGGACGTGTCGCCCGAGCTCAAAACCATCGCCGACCAGCTCAAGAAGCAGTTCAAGTACACCGGCTTCAAGCTCGAATCCAAGACCTCCAAGTCCGCCGCCACCGGCGCGACAGCCTCCGCAACCCTCACCGGCGACTACCACGTCCAGCTCACCCCCAAGAGCAACGATGGCAAGCACATCCAGCTCCGCATCCAGATTTTCAAGGGCAAGGACAAGAAGCCCAAGCTCGACACGACCGTCACGCTCAAGCCCAAGAAGTCCCAACTCATCGGCGGCCCCTCCCTAGGCAACGGCGACGTCCTAATCCTAGCAGTCTCAGCCCGCTAGCCACCCACATCACCGCGCGCGGGCTACGCGATGCGAATCCTCACAAAGATCAGACCGGAGGTGCAAGTTGAGTGAATATGTTGTCGGCTGGGGCAGTCTAGCCCTTCTCAACGCCGCACTGGCTAACATGGATGGCCGGGGCCCCTTGAAGTACTTCCTGGGATCACTGTTCCTTGGCCCCATCGTTACCATAATTCTCGCCGCGACCACAGAAGACCCGGGAGGGCAACTCCGTCAGGTTGACCTGTGGCGCGGGCGCCGCACGCTGCTCTGAGTGACCGGGGGCAGAGCTGAGTGACCGGCGACAGGGAAGGTGTCAGGAAGAGCTTCCTGCCACGGCTTCATGAACCTCGGCGGATATATCTGCCGGGCCGAGTACGCGCACAACCTCCTCCACCCGCGTCCGCCCTGCATCCACTAGCCGCTGGGCATCAGCCCGCAACGAAATGGGACAGATATGCGGCTGCGACAGGTCAGCCACATCGGCCCCCGCCAGAATGGCCTCTCTCAATGCGGCCGACATCTCCACACACTGGCCGATCGCCGTCCGGCCCGCATACCCTTCCCCGATACACTCCAGGCGCCCCTCTTGCGGTGTGCATTCCTCGCAGTTTGTACACCGCACGCGCACCAGCCGCTGAGCCAGAATCGCCTGCAGCGTGCTTGTAAGCTGATACGGTGGAATCCCCATCTCCTGCAGTCGCACAATGGCCTCCGTCGGCGAACCACTGTGCATGCTCGTCAGCACGAGGTGACCGGTGAGCGCCGCTTCGAAGACCAGTCGCGCTACCTCGGCGTCGCGCACCTCTCCGACCATCAACACCTGGGGATCCTGCCGCAACAGCCCGCGCAGCGCAATCGAGTACGTCAGGCCACGCTTGACATTCACCTCGACCTGCGTCACCCCGTCGTGGCGAATCTCGACCGGATCTTCGATCGACAGGATGCTGACGCGCCGCTCCTGGCTGAGGATGTGTTCCAACATCGCGTGTACCGTCGTCGTTTTGCCGCTGCCAACGGGGCCGCACACCAGGATCAGGCCCTGCGGCTGCATGACGAGGTTCTTCAACCGCTCGACCAGGGCTGGGTCGTGCCCCAGTTCGTCGAGCGAGATCAGCTTGGCCGTGTGCTCCATGAGACGGAGCACGACGCGCTCGCCGCGGATTGTCGAAATCGTGGAAACACGGACTCCACATGGCAACTCGCCAGAGTCACTCAGAACGCTGCCCTCCAAAGGTATCTCATTGCGATAACTCGGCAGGCCGGCCATGGTTTTGATCCGTGACAGAACGTTCGGCGTGACGGCCGCCGGCAGTTCTTCGATGTCGTACAGCAGTCCGTCGACGCGGAAGCGCACGCCCAGCGCGGCCGTGGCACTGCGCACCCCGTTACCGAGCGGCTCGAAGTGTACGTCGCTGGCTCGGGCTGCATATGCGCGCCGAATCAGATCGTTAACCAACTCAACCATGGAGTCCTTCCTTACCTGTGGCACGGCAGCACGCTACGCCGGCACGAAACATGCGGCACATTCCCAATGGCGACATTAGGATGACCTCCCAGATTATAGGCGGCTCAGATGACCTCCCCGATTATAGGCGGCTCAATGGGGGTGTCCCGGTCTTTTGCCAGGCCGGGCATATTGCGCAGAGCCCCGCAACGCAAAACCGAACCAAATTCGGCCCACAGCGGCTATCAGTCCGCCGCAGAAGTCGGCGAAGATCACAGACCGTAGCGGCCGACCCCCGTGTCGGCCGTAGAACGCAGCTTCTATCCCACGTCCGACACGGGGGTCGGACGCTACAGCACTTCTGCGGAGGACGGCTGCGCACCGTGTGCCGCGGGCTGCAGGCAGATCAGCCCGTAGGACCGGAGGAAGCTCGAAGCACATGGTAGATCAACGGAGGGGCGCTACAATTGTGCAACGGGCGAACACGGTCCGACGGCGTAGCAGGGCTGGGTGAACTCGGAAACCTCGGCCAAGAGGAACCGAAATGACGACCGCTGACAGGCAAACGTGGACACTTGATGATTGGGGCAAACTGATCCTCCGCGTCTCGATAGGTGGGCTCATGCTCTTCCATGGAGTCCACAAGATCTTTGCGGGAGTCGGGGGGATCGCTGGGATGCTCGACCAAAGCGGCCTGCCGAGTTTCATCGCATACGGCGTCTATGTCGGCGAGGTTGTTGCGCCGCTGATGATCCTGCTTGGCCTTTACACGAGATTGGCCGGCGTGACATT
>CAZUCH010000228.1:0-5629 GCA_964619045.1 uncultured Planctomycetales bacterium
ATCTGACGGAGTAGATAAACGGGATAGCTGATAGTTGCGGACAGTCGCCCCGATCAGGTGCCGCAGCTTCCAGCCACGGGGTGCCGCACTACCCGCTCGCCGCCCGGACCAACCCCATCGGGCGGCGAGCGGTTCCTTGGCTCATTGTCACATCTTCCGACACTTGCTGAATGTCGGCGGGGGGCTTAAACCGGGGTTGCCTCGCTATGTTTGGTTGTGGTTGGTGATGTGGCTGGGACTCACGCCTTGGGGCGTGGTTGCGGCTTTGTGCCGGGTGATTTAGAATAGATGATCGCTCGGCACGGGTGACGTGCCCAAGTCTTTCCCCACAAGTAACTTAGGACGGTTGTGACCATGGAATTTGGCTTGCCTGAAGAGATTGTCGCTCTGAGGGACATGGTGCGCAGGTTCGTCGCCGAGAGAATTCGGCCCGACTCGCGCCAATGGGACCGAGAGCAAGCATTACCCGACGAGCTGGTCGCCGAACTCGGCGAACTCGGCTTGCTCGGAATTCTTACACCCGAAGAGTACGGCGGCGTGGGTCTCGGATACCTCGCCAACGCCGTCGTGATGGAAGAGATCGCACGACAGGACGGCGGAGTTGCGCTGCTGGTCGGTGCCCACAACGGATTGTGCCTCTCGCACCTGAATCTCGCCGCCAACGAAGAGCAGAAGAAGAAGTACCTGCCAAAGCTGGCCGCCGGCGAGTGGCTCGGTGCCTGGGGCCTCACCGAACCCAATTGCGGGTCCGACGCCGCCGCGCTTGAGACGCGGGCCGAGAAGGATGGCGACGGCTGGCGCCTGACCGGCCACAAGATGTTCATCACCAACGGCATGCGGGCCAAGGTGTTCGTCGTCATGGCTCGTACCGACCCCGAACTCGGCCCCAAAGGCATCTCGGCCTTCATCGTCGAACGCGACGACGAGGGCTTCGAGGTCGGCGCCAAGGAAGACAAGCTCGGCATCCGCTCAAGCGATACGGTGCCGCTAGATCTCGACGCCGTCTACTGCGGCCCCGAAGATCTGGTCGGCGAGTTGAACATGGGCTATGTCGACGCCCTGCGCGTGCTCGAACGGGGGCGCGTCGGCATCGGGGCGTTGTCCTTGGGACTGGGGCGCGGCTCGCTTGAGGAGGCCATCGACTACGCCAACCAGCGTACCGCTTTTGGTAAGCCGATCGCCAAGCAGCAGGCCATTCAGTTCATGCTCGCCGACATGGCGACCGAATTGGAGGCCGCCCGGTTGCTCGTACACAACGCCGCCATAACGCTCGACCAGGGGGGCGACGCCCGGCTGATGGCGTCCTTTGCCAAGCTCTACGCCAGCGAGATGGCGACCCGTAGCGGGATGCGCGCCATCCAGATTCACGGCGGTTACGGTTACACCAAGGACATGCCGGTCGAGCGCTACATGCGCGACGCGAAACTATGCGAGATCGGCGAGGGTAGTAGCGAAGTGCAGCGCATCGTCATCGCACGCCAACTCCTAGCGGCGGCGAGCGGATAGCCAACCCACGGCGTGGGGTCGGCCACAGGTTGCCGACCCGGTTGCCGTCGCGGAGAAAGGGATCAGACGTGGATTTCAGACTAAACGAAGATCAGCAAGCGATGCGCGATGCGGTGCGGGACTTCTGCGACAACGAAATCGCCCCCAAAGCCGCCGAGCGCGATGAGAACCATAAGTTCGAGGACGGGCTCAAGGAAAAGTTGGGCGAGATGGGTTTCTTCGGGACGTACATCCCCGAGGAGTACGGGGGCACCGGGCAGGATTGCGTCACGTACGCAATGACGGTCGATGAGCTGTCACGGGCCTGCGGCTCGACGGGTATCCTGATATCGGCGCACCATTCGCTCGCCGTCGACCCGATCCTCAACTACGGCACCGAGGAGCAGAAGCACAAGTATTTGCCGAAGATGGCTTCCGGCGAGTGGATCGGCTGCTATTCGCTGACCGAGCCCGGCAGCGGCTCCGATGCCGGCGCGGCCACATGCAAAGCGGTCGAGACCGACGACGGCTGGCTGATCAACGGCACCAAGAACTTCGTCACCAACGGCGCCGACGCGCACGTGACCGTGTTGTTCGCGGTAACCAACGCCGATGATCGACGACACCCAATGTCGGCGTTTATCGTCGAGAAGGGCACGCCCGGATTCACGCTCGGCAAGCTTGAGCAGAAGCTGGGCATCAAGGCCAGCTCGACCGCTGAGCTGATCTTCGAGGACTGCCTCGTGCCGAAGGAAAACCTGCTGGGCGAGCCCGGCAAGGGCCTGAACATCGCCCTGGCGACGTTGGACGGCGGGCGCATAGGCGTTGCGGCACAAGCGGTCGGTATTTCACAAGCCGCGCTCGATTGCGCGACCGAATACGCCAACACGCGTGTTCAGTTCGGCCGATCGATCGGCACGTTCCAGGCCATCCAATGGAAGCTGGCCGACATGGCCACTTCGATCGCCGCCGCCCGGCTGATGGTGTACAAGGCCGCCTGGCTGAAGGAGAACAAGCAGCCCTACGGTGCGGAAGCCGCGATGGCCAAGCTGTTCGCCAGTGAAATGTCCAATCGTGTGACTAATGCGGCCATCCAAGTGTATGGCGGCTACGGTTATTGCACGGATTATCCCGCCGAACGTCTGATGCGCGACGCGCGCATCACGGAACTATACGAAGGCACCAGCGAAATCCAACGGCTGGTGATCGCCAGGCAGGTTCTTCAGAACCCCGAGTGGGTGGCTAGAGGGTAACTAGATGGCAGACAAATGCGCGTACATAGTGTCGGGCAGACGTAGCCCGGTTGGCAAATACCTCGGCAGCCTGTCCCAAATGTCCGCCATGGACATCGGTGGGCAGGTTGCCAAGGACGTGATCGCGGCGGCGGGGGCCGATCAGACCGCGATCAGCGAGGTCTTTGTGGGCCAGGTTCTCCAGGCCGGCTGCGGTCAAAACCCCGCCCGGCAGGTCGCCCTGGCCGCCGGCATCCACGACACCGTCTCCGCCGCCACGATCAACAAGGTCTGCGGCAGCGGGCTGCAAACAGCGATGTTCGCCGACCAGGTCATTCGCTCGGGCGACGCCGACCTAATTCTGGCCGGCGGGATCGAGTGCATGAGCCAGGCCCCGTTTCTTATCCGCACCATGCGGGCCGGAAACAAGTTCGGCCACGGCGAGTGCGTCGACGAGATGCTCTATGACGGGCTGACCAACGTCTACGACGGCGATCTGATGGGCGTCATCGCCGAGTACACCGCCGAGAAGGCCGGCATCACGCGCCAGGAGCAGGACGAATGGGCGTTGCGTAGCCAACAACTGGCCGCCCAAGCATCCGCGGATGGCAAGTTCACAGAAGAAATCACGCCGATTGAGCTGCCGCGCAAGAAGGGCACCTTCGAGACCGACGAGACTTTCCGCGCCGGCACGAAGATCGAGGATCTGGCCGGATTGCGGCCCGCTTTCAGCAAGGACGGCACCGTCACTGCCGGCAACGCCTCGCAGCTTTCTGACGGGGCCGGCATGGTGCTCGTGGCCAGCGAGGCCGGCCTCAGGAGCTGCGGCTCGAAGCCCATGGCCCGCATCGTAGCCCAGGCCACCGCCGGAGGTCCGCCGCGCGAGTTGTTCTTCGCTCCCGCCAAGGCGGCCAAGATGGTGCTCGACAAGGCCGGCTGGTCGATTGATTCGGTTGGCGTCTGGGAGCTCAACGAGGCCTTTGCCTCGCAGACGATCGCGGGCCTGCGCGAGCTCGAACTAACCGCCGACAGCCCCGTCAACGTCAACGGCGGCGCAATCGCGTTGGGGCACCCGATCGGTGCCAGCGGCGCACGCGTCCTGGTCACGCTCCTGCACGTCTTGCGGCAGCGTAGCGCCAAGCGCGGCGTCATAGCCGTATGCCTGGGCGGCGGCAACGCGGTGGCCATGGCCGTGGAGGCGATGTAGGCGTCTGGGATCTGCTTGAGACAAGGAGGAATCGACCATGAACATCCGCACTGATATCAAGACCGTCGGCGTCATCGGCACCGGGACGATGGGGTCCGGCATCGCGCAGACCTTCGCCATGTCGAACCGGGCCGTACTGATGTACGACAAGGATTCGGCTGCCGTCGAGCGTGCTTTGGCCGGCATCAACAAGTCGCTCGACAAGTTCGTGCAGAAGGAAAAGATCACGGCCGAGGCCGCCGCTGTCGCCAAGAAGAACCTCAAGCCGGCGCGCATGGCGGACATGGGCACCGTCGACCTGGTCGTCGAGGCGATCTTTGAGGATGTGGGCGTCAAACGCGACCTGTACGCTGAGCTGTCCAAGAGCGTGTCGCCGGACGTGATTTTCGCGAGCAATACCAGCAGCATCTCGATCAGCCAACTGGGAGCCGTCAGCGGGCGGCCCGAGCAATTCATCGGAATGCACTTCTTCAACCCGGTGCCGATGATGAAGCTGGTCGAAGTCGTCGTTGGCTTGCGGACCGCCGAGCCGGTCGTTGCGGCGATATCGAAGCTGTCCGAGGAGTTGGGTAAGACGCCGTTGCGCGTCAAGGACCACCCGGGCTTCGTCAGCAACCGCGTGCTGATGCCGTTGATCAACGAGGCCGTGGCGTGCTTCGCTGATGGCGTGGCGGATGCCGAGACGATCGACGAGGTAATGAAGCTGGGCTGCGCGCACACGCTAGGACCGCTATCGACGGCCGACCTGATCGGGCTGGACGTCTGTCTGAACATTATGGAAGTATTGCATCACGATCTGGGTGAGGATCGCTACCGCCCGACGCCGTTGCTGCGGACGATGGTGCGAGCCGGGATCCTGGGTCGCAAGTCTGGGATGGGTTTCTTTGATTACCGCAAAAAGTAGGTGACCAGCATGGCAAACGAGAAGTCGCAAACCGAAGTCCACCTGAGCAAGAAGGACGGGGTGGCAACGATCCGCTTTGCGTCCGGCGCCGGCGTGAACATCTTCTCCTCACGTGTGATCGGCACCTTGGGCACAGTTGTCGACAAGGTGGCGTCCGACCCACACATCCGTTTCGTGGTCTTCCGTGGCGAGGGGCGTGTGTTCCTGGCCGGGGCCGACATCAGCGAGATGCAGACCTTCAGCGAGGATCAGGGTCGGGCCTTTGCCGCCAACGGCCATAACGTCTTCAATGCGATCGAGGCCTTGCCGCAGGTGACCATCGCGGCCATGAACGGTCACGCCATGGGCGGCGGCTGTGAACTGGCGATGGCCTGCGATTTTCGCCTGCTGGTCGCCGCGGGGCGCATCGGGCAGCCCGAGACCTGTCTGGGAATCATCCCCGGTTTTGGCGGTACGCAGCGCATCACCAACTACGTCGGATTGGGGATGGCGCGCAAGCTGCTGTTCTCCGGGCAGACTCTTCCCGCCGACGAAGCCCTGCGCATCGGTCTGGTGGATGACGTCATCCCCGCGCCCGAGGAACTCGACGCGGCCCTCGACAGGTGGTTCAAGTTCCTGGCACCCGGCTCGCCGGCGGCAATCGCGCGTGTGAAGCGTGCGATGCTCAGCCGCGACGAGGTCAGCGAATTCGCCAAGTGCTTCTGCTCTTCGGACGCCCGCGAAGGCACGACCGCCTTCGTCGAGAAACGCAAGCCCGGCTGGGCCAAGTTGGGCGAGTAGCAGGCGGCAGACAGCTCGCGC
>CAZUCH010000229.1:0-5628 GCA_964619045.1 uncultured Planctomycetales bacterium
GATCGTCGATCTGGGCTTCGACCTCCTGACTATTCCGCGGGCGGCCGTCGGCGAAACGCGGGCCGAGGAACAGCCAACAGACCCAACCGCCCAGGTCCAGCAAACCAACGACCTATACAGCACCGCCGACCTGCCGACCCAGAGCGTCGGCCAGCTCACCGAACGTTTCGGCGAAGGAGTCGTGCTCGTCTCCACGCCCGGCGGCCTCGGCAGCGGCTTCTTCGTCACCGAACAAGGGCACCTGATCACCAACTTCCACGTCGTCGAGGGCGAACGCAAGGTCAACGTGACCGTCTTCCGCAAAGCAGGCAACGAATTCGAACGGCGGAAGTTCGAGGACGTCGAAATCGTCGCGACCAACTCGTTTCTCGACCTGGCGCTGCTCAAGGTCGAAGTCCCGGATGGCTACACGCCCGTGATCACCTATCTCGCAGCGACTGACAGCGTCCGTGATGGCGACCGCGTCTTCGCCATCGGCAACCCGCTCGGACTCGAGCGCAGCGTCTCCCAGGGCATCGTCAGCAAGCACAACCGCGCCTTCCAAGGCCTGGGCTACATCCAAACAACCACGCAGACCAACCCCGGCAACTCCGGCGGACCACTATTCAACACGCGCGGCGAGGTGGTCGGTGTGACCAACATGGGGATCATGATGGCCGAGGGCCTGAACTTCGCGATCCCGACGCGCTATGTGGTCGACTTCTTGCGCAACCGCGACGCATTCGTCTATGACAGTGAAAGCTCGGAGGCCGGCTTCCGCTACCTCCAACCCGCCGATCGGCAAGACATGGAGCCACCGGCGTTTCTGAAGAATGACTAGCACATTGGTGCATAATCTCTGTTGCAGAGCCTAGGAGAGGGTTTCGCGATGAAACGACTCGTTATCTGCCTGGCCACGCTCGTGGCACTGTCCGCCGCAACCACCGCCGTCGCTCAATCTGAACGCAAGGGCAAGCTGGAGCCGGCGGAGTGGGTGCCCTCCGACGCCCTGTTCTATGTGGGCATAACCGACATTGATGCCACCTGGAAGAAATTCCAGCAGACCGCCAGCTACAAGCTGATGAAAGATACGGTTCTGGCGGAGGCCATCCCGGCACAGGGGATGCTGGCCGACGGCGCCGAGAAGGTCACCGAGCGGATCGGCGAGATGCTCGACATCCCCGCCAGCCAGCTCAAGAACCCGTTTGCCGGGCGGTTCGCGCTGTACATCACGGCGCCTCTGGGCGCAACCGCCGAGGACATCGAGCCCTGTCTGGTAGCCGGCGTCGGTAACATTGAGCTGATGAAGCGCTACCACGAGAAGGCCCTCGAACGGCTCAAGGAGGCTGGCAAGCTCGAAACCGAGACCTTCGGCTCCGAGACGATCAACGTCTTCACCGCCGACGAGGATGAGGATAAGGACGGGGATGCCGACGCCGCCGAAGGTGAGTCCGACGAATCCGACGATATGCCTTTCGACCCCTCGGGCGGCATGAACGCCGAGAGGATGGAGAAGGCGCTGGACGAGCTCTTCTCCGGAGACAACCTGCCCCCCACGTTGGCCTTGTGCCTGACCGCCGACCGCTTGATCGTGGCCAAATCGCTCAGCGAGGTCAAAGCGGTCCTGCGCCGCGACGAGCGCGGCAAGACCCTGGCCGACACCGAGGATCACAAGATGCTGCTGCGCAGTTTGCGGCCCGTGGGCACGGTGCGCACGCTGATCAACATCCAGCGAATAATCGAGATCGTCAAGACCACAACCAGCCCCGACGAAGCCGATGACGTGCGAAAATGGCTTCGGTTCCTGGGCAGCGACAGCCTGCGCGGCGTGGTCGGACACTGGCGCGTCGGAGCCTCGTCGTACGACTCGAAGTTCGAGTTGCTCGCGCTGATGGAGCCGCAGCGCTCGGGCCTGGCCCAGGTTCTCAGTATGACCAACAGCGAGACGATTCCGCCCGCCACTGTGTCGGCCAACTCGAGCCTGCTGATCCGTGCCAACCTCAGCGTGCCCAAAATCCTCGATCAGGTCGAACGCATGATTCGGCAGGAGGATCCCGCCAAGGCCGACGAGTTCCGCGGCGGGTTCGAAGTCTGTCAGATGCCCAACGGCGAGACAGCCAACTTGTACCGGGAGCTCACGGACTACCTGGTCGGTCCGCTCGTGCTGTCGCTGGGCATCAGCAAGCCAATCGGTCCGGATTCCGTCCGAGCCGAGGTGGCGATGGGACACAGCGACCAGTCAGCCATGGTGCGGTTCTTCAGCCGTTACCTGGTCGGGATGCTCCAGCCGCGCGAGCTGCGCGGCACACAGGTGTTTGACATCGCATTCCCGATGCCCACTGGGATGTCGCTCGTCCCGACGGCCGATCGCCTCGTAATCGGCAACGAGGCCGTGATTCAGGGCGCGATCGAATCAAGCGCCGCCAACCCACTGAGCGAGTCGGAACTCTGGCAACGCGCGGCCCGCTATGTCCCCGAGGAGTCCTGGCTGCTGATCTACAGCGATCAACGCCGCCTGTACGAGGCCGCCTTCGACCTGAAAGAACACCAGGTAGACTTCATGGGCGACAGCATGGACATGAGCAAGATGATGCTGATGCAGATAATGGCCGCCTTGACTCAGGGGGTTGACGAGGCCGACATCGAACAGGCCCGCGGGCTGCTCAAGTACCTGGCGCCCACGATCATGACCGCCACGACGACCGATGAAGGCGTGCGTTTGGCTATTGTGACGCTCAAGCCCGAAGAGTAGGTCTTACGGAGATCCCCAACCCCCACGCGTCGCCGCCGTACACAGAACTACTCGGCGACGCTGACCAGCGGTTCTTGTTGGGCGCGCTCGACGGTCGTCGCGATGAACGTGTCCAGCGACGAGATCGTGGCCTTTTCGGCCAGACCAAGGACGTAATCCACCGAGAGCTTCGCGAAACGCTGCTCCATCAAGTCGCGCCGAATCTCGTCCTGCACCTCGGCGAAGGTCTGCTGGCTCGCGGGCCGCACTTGCCCGCACTCCACGATGTACCAACCTCTGTCGGTCTCGACCGGGTCGCTGTACCGCCCTTGTCGATACTCGAAGATCAACTTGCTAGGCGCATCGAGCGGGGGCTGTAGCGGCCGGCCGATGTGTCCCCACGAGCCGCCGGAGTCGGTGTGCAACCCGCGCGAATACTCTGCCACAACTTCCGCGAACGAATGCTCGGCCAAGGCCGCGTGTGCGGCCCGCGCCTGGCGCATGGCCTTGAGCTTGGCCTGACCGTGCTGCGCCCGCGTGGCCGTTGCCCACGTCTGCCCCTCCGGCAGGAAGGCCTCGAAGGGCAGCTCGATCATCAGCAACTCACGCGTGGCGGGCGTCGAGTACTTCTCGCTATTGTCACGGAAGTACTCCATCAACTCGCCTCGGCGGACGGTGATTCGCGGCATCAGTTTCTCGCGCGAGTACTGCTGGACCACCATGCTGCGTCCAATCAACTCGCGGAAGCGTTCCTTGGTCAACCCGAACTGGGTCAGGTGCGCCTCCAGCCGCGCTGAGCTGCCACCGAACTCGTGCGTCAGTGCATCTTCCAGCCGCTGGTCGATCGCCGCTTCGAGCATGCTGTTCTGCTTCGCGGCCAGCTCCGACAACGCCTCGGCGTAGACCAACAGCGTGCCAATCTCCTGCTGAGTGGTGCGCCGGATGAGCGTTTGCAGCCGCTCCCGGAATCCGGCCGGCGTGTGCGCAGCGCGCAGCTCCGCGATTCTGTGGCGGGCCAGGTAGAGCACCTCGGACGAGGTCAGCACGTTGTTGTCGATGATCAGAATGTCCGCCTCGATCGCGCCCGGACCGGGGCGGGTCGGCGGCAGATGCTGGCGCTGGGCCCTCGGCGACTCGGCCTGCTCGGGCTGCTCCAGGACCGGCGAGGTGTTGGCGACAACCGTCCCGCCGTCGATCCGCTCTTGACGCTGCTGGGCCAACTCGGACTCGGTCTTGATCCGCGGCCGCCTGGCATCGGGTGGCGTGTCGCGCCGTTGTTCGTGGTGACAACCCAGTAGGCCCGCGGCACCCGCGAGACACAACGCCCCCAAGATCGCGATTCGCTTGAACATGTGGTCACTATACCGCTTCACGGGCGGTCGCCCAAGGGGCACGACCGCACTCATGCACCCCGCCCCCCGTTCCGGAGAGTTGCCGCTACATTCACAGCCATTGTGCCGATTAGGGTATAATGGGGCGCCTGGGCTGATCGCCGAGTGACGGCACTGCCGGGGTGACTTCGAGTGGCTATGTTCTGCGAGGTGCGGCCATGTTCTCAACGCCGATGATCGACAATCTGACCAGCCGCGGCCAATCGGTGCTGCTTATCAGCGCGGCTCTGCTAACGCTCATTTGCGCCTCATTCCCGGCCAGCGGCCAGCAGGCCGTGGACCAGCGCGTGGACTTCAGCGCCAACAGCGGCCAGATCAGCCAGAGCGGGCGACTGTTCGACGTGAATCCGTCGTTGGGCGGCGGCGGACAGAACTACGCGCGTCCGATGTCGCCGCTGGTTGGCGGCAATCAATACGCCGCCGGTTTGATGGGGCGCGGTTTGTCGCTGCACAGCGTTTCGCCGATCAGTTCCTCCACGGCGTTTCGGGGCCACTTGGGCAGCAGCTCGCTGTACAACTTCCGTCGCGATTCGGTGAGCGCCGCCGACGCGCCCCTGGGCGTAGGTACCTTTTCGCGGCCCTACTACGACGCCTCGTCAACCGTGGCGACGTCCGGGTTCCTGCAGGGTTACTCGTCGCCGTCGGCGGCCAGTCACACGGGCGTTGTCTCGCCCATGGACATGCGCATCGGCACGGGGGCGACGTTCCAGCGCGGCCTCCAAACGCAAATCACGGGGATGACTTCGGGGCCGCAGCGGCTACCCATACCCAGCCCCTCGTCCACTTTCACGAGCAGCATCTACGGGCTGGTGCCCGCCACGGCGGACGACTCGTATCGCCCGCATCTGGCGTGGCCCGGCCGAACCGAGCAGACGGAGACGCCGCTTGAGATACTGGAGCGTGGCATGTCCCGCGAGCGTCTTGTCGGATTGCCGCGGGATCAGCAGTCGTCGGCGCCTCAGACCACCGGCCTGCTGGCGACGCCTCTGACCGAGATTCTGCGTGCCGATCTTCACCCGCGTGTGGGGTTGGTAGCGTCGGAAGCCGCGTCCGCCGAAGTTCGCACGACTCCCGGTCTGATTATCCCGCCGCGTCCCGCCGGCGACGCGACCGCCGCTGCCGTCATGGCCAAGCCGCGCGTTGCCGACCCCAGTGTTTTGCCGGGTTACGAGGTCTTCACCGATATGCGTCTGGCGTTGGCCTTGCAGGCTGACCCGCAGGCTCCGTGGTTCCGTGAGATGACGGAGGCCATCAAGGAGAATCCCGAGCTCCAGCGCGAGCTGGACCTCCAGGTGGCCGAGGATGCCGGCACGTTTCTCGAGGCGATGCTCACGACGCCGATGGAAACGCTGGCCGGCGACGGGAAGTCAGTCCTCAACGACCTGATGCTCAAGGCTGAGGCGCTGATGGACGTTGGCCGCTACTCCGAAGCCGCCGATCTCTATGAAGAGGCCGTTCTTGCGGGCCCGGGCAACCCGCTGCCACTGATCGGCCGGGGGCACGCGCTGCTGGCGGTGGGCGACTACC